>CAKZOW010000047.1 GCA_937138345.1 uncultured archaeon
CTTTAATAGAAAGAAGAATGTTAATAGAGAATGAAGAAGAAGAATTATTACTAAACCCTAACATAAATATACTAAGAAAAACAATAAAAGAAAATTTAAAGAATGGTGATTTTGAATTTGACTACACTCTAAATTTTAAAATAACGAAAGATGAATAAGAGAGATACAATTGATATAGAGATTAAGGTCTTTAGAAAGAAAGAGAAGAAAGGACCTTCATTTATTCTAATCAATAGAGATGAATACTTTGTACTTAAAGAAGAAATGGGATTTGACTTTGATAAAGATATTCCACTACTAGCAGGTTGTGAAGTATTAGTTAGTATGAAGATGGATGAACCTATAAGAGTTATGTAAATGGAAGAAATCTATAAGCAAGTAGCAGATGAATTAGGAATAAGTGAACATCTAGTTGAAACTGCAGTAAAGCATAAGTATAGTTGGATAAGGAAACAATTAAGCAACATACAAGCTCCTGCAGTACTTGACAATGGATTTGGAACATTCTTTTTACCAGAGTATAGAATTAAAAGTTACCTGGCTAAATTAAAAGAAGATAGTAAAGGAACTGAAGAAGAAGAGAAAGAGATAACTAAGTACACTGAAATATATAACAGTGTTTCTAGTTATAATAACAATAAGAAAATAGTAAATAAGAGAAAGAAAGATGAGTAAAAGAAAGATAGAAAATATAGATATATCAGCAGCTAAGAATATAGGATTAGCACCTGAGAAAGAATTAAAAGCAATAGCTGAAAGAGAGAAAGCTCATAACTTAAAGGTACAAGCTGAAGTTGATGAGTATAATGCTAATATAGGTAATATAGATCCTAAATTCGCATCTAAAACCTTTATAGGTAATGATATCATAGTAAGATTAAGAAAAGAAGATTATTTAATTAAGAACAGTGGAGATAAATTAAAAGATGGAATTAAAAGAGACAATCAATTTCCAATGCAACAAGCTGATGGTAACTGGACTACCATTGATAACCCATTACCTTACATCTATTCAGGAGTTATATGTGCAATACCGCCATTTGTGGCTAATGAGTATGAGGCTAATTCTGGGGTTAAGCTAGAAGCAGGGATGGAGGTAGAAATTGATAATATAAGTTTAGTAGAGAATAGATATTACTTAGATAAAACTAAAGGTGATTCTAGACCTTCTGAGCAAGAATTATTGAAAGGTGGGAAGATGTTTCCATTCCATCAAGGCTATTTTTCATGTTCTATCTATGACGTACAAGCAATATTAAATAAGTAAAAAATGTTAAATGAAGGAAAAGAAATATTTGATGGATTCTCTAACTTACTTAAAGATAAATTAGGTAAGTTAGATCCAGAGACAAAGAAGTTAGCAATAGCTAGATTAGTTATCTGTAATGGATGTGAAGCTAATGTAGCAGGTGTATGTAATCCTTTAGCAGAAGTTAAAGATAAATTAACTGGTGATATGGTAAAAGGATGTGGATGTGTACTTTCTAGTAAATGTTTATCTCCATCATCTAGTTGCCCTGCAAACAAGTGGTAATATGAGTAAATCTATGATGTCAACACTAGAATTTATTAGCAAAGCTAATGTAGTACATAATAATCTATAAGTTTATACACATTCTATATATAAAGGAGGTAAAAACAAAATTAACATAGAATGTAA
>CAKZOW010000048.1 GCA_937138345.1 uncultured archaeon
AATGCAGGGTAATCGTGGGCTCGATTATGGTAAGGAATTTGATTATACATTGATCGAGGTTACAGAAGTAAGTGAAACGTCACGCGTAAAGGTTGGGGAAAAACTTGTTCTTGCAAAGGCATTGTTTGAAAGCTTTTTTACCCGTACAGGGATCACAGGACACAAGGAACTTTCCGCGTTTAAAGGATCTGATATTGAAGGCACAGTCTGTCATCATCCATGGCACGGTCAGGGATATGATTTTGATGTGCCAGTGGTAGAAGGCTTTCATGTTACGACGGACGCAGGTACAGGCTTTGTTCATATTGCGCCAAGTCATGGCCAAGAAGATTTTGAAGTGGGGCAACAGTTTGGGCTTGATACACCGTTTACGGTTGATGAAGGTGGATTATATTATGAAAATATCCCAATGTTCGCCGGAGAGCATGTCTATAAAGTGCATGATCATGTGTGCGAAGAGATGGAAAAGGTCGGTGCATTATTAGCGCGTGATACGATCCTTCATAGTTATCCCCACAGTTGGCGGTCAAAAGCGCCACTTATTTATAGAAATACGCCGCAATGGTTTATCTCGATGCAGACAAATGACCTGCGCGATAAGGCGTTAAAAGCGATTGATAGCGTGCGCTGGGTTCCGGAGAATTCTAAAAATAGAATGAATGCCATGGTTGCGGATCGACCCGACTGGCTTGTATCTCGTCAACGGGCATGGGGCGTGCCAATAACCGTTTTTGTTCATAAGGGCACGAATGAGGTATTGAAGGATGAAGACGTCAATGAGAGGATAGCCGCAGCCATCGAGAAGATGGGAGCGGATGCCTGGTATGCTACTGATGCGCAAGAGCTTCTTGGGGATAAATATATCGCAGATGACTATGAACAGGTTGCAGATATTCTAGATGTTTGGTTTGATTCAGGTTGTGCATCATTTGCATCTCACTATGGTGAAGGTCTTAATTTCGATCAAATTATTGAAAAATACTATCCAATAAAATGGATTACTGAAGGGCAAGATCAAATTAGGGGATGGTTCTCATCATTATTTAATGTAGGATATATTACAACAGGAAAAGCACCATATAATCAAGTACTCTATCAACAATTCATTATGGCAAAAGATGGAACTAAAATGTCTAAGTCATTAGGTAATGGAATTGATGGTAATGAAGCAATCGAGAGATTTGGAGCAGATGCTACAAGGTACTATCTTTTAACAAAAAGAGCACCAGAAGATCAAATTAACTTTAATGAAGAAGAACTCTCTCAAGTATTTGCATTCTTTAATACATTAGAAAATATATTTAAATTTGTAAAACCAACAATACAAAACCAAACAACATCAAATGAACCTCATCCAACATCATCTTCAGATAAATGGATTATGCACTCATTTAACAAAACATTAGATAATTATACAAGAAACATAGAATCATACAAACTTCACCTAGCATTTAAAGAATTAGAAAAATTCATTATTGAAGATTTCTCAAAAACATATCTAAAATTAGTTAAATCAAGAGTAGATGAAGAAGACCAAGATGTACTTCAAATTTTAGCATACTTAACTAAACAAATTTTAGTGATGCTCAGTGCAGCAGTACCATTTAAAACAGAAGAGCTATATCAACAACTAGATCAAAGAGAAGAGTCAATTTTCCTAGAGTCACTTCCAACAGTAAACAAAGAACTAATCAAACAAGTAGAACAAGAACATATTCACACAAACTTTGAAGTAGCTCAAGAAATTGTACAAGCAATTTTAAATGCTAGAGAAAAAGCAAAAATTGGGGTAAGATGGGCTCTGAGTGAAGTAAATATTGTATCTCCAAATTCAGCTCTCTCTGCAGAATTAAAAGTATTTGAACCTCTAATTCAAGAACTCACAAATATTGAAAACTTCGCATATGATACAGAAGACATTGACATGGATTATACTATAAAGCCAAACTTTCCAGAACTAAAGAAATCATTTGGAAACCCAAGCGAGGCAATTGCATCTATTAACAAGAATAAAAATGAAATTTTAGAAGCAGTAAAAGAAGGAAAAACAGAAATAACACTTGGGAGTGTAACTCTAAACTTAGAATTCCACATACTAAAAGAAATTAAACTACCTGAAGATTTAATTTCCTCAGACTTTTCACAAGGATCAATTATACTTCATACTGAACAAAGCGAAGAATTACTTAAAAAAGGATTCTCAAGAGAAGTTATGAGAAGAATTCAAGACTCAAGGAAAGAATTAGGATATGAAAAACAAGATAAAATTACAATATCTTTCCACGGCACTGAGCAATATTTATTAGATGTAATTGAAGAAGACATTGACATGATCATGAAAAAAACAGGTCTTCAGGAAATTGTAGATACAAAACTAGAAAAATCCTTTAACTTTGAAATTAAAGACAAAACATTAGTTTTATCTTTTGACTAACAAAGACACTTACATCTTTGATGGAAGGAGCAATAATTTGGTTAGGCAAATTCTAGCTAAAATTCTTGTTTTATCTTTTGATTCTCTGCGATCTTTGAGCAGTGACCAAAAATAGATTTCTATTTTTGATTAATTTTTTATCCAAAAACTCATTTCTTTTCAATTTTCTCAAACTAAATTTTATATAATAAAGAATCTATATTTTTATTATGACAAATGTGATTTTTAATCACTTTATCATTTTTATTTACAAATAAAGAAAAATGACAACATACTCTTCAAAAAAACAAACTACTCCAAAAGTTGAGGAATCAGAAGCAATTTATTCAGGTTTCAATTATTCTTCATTTTCTATTGAACAATTAAAATCAATAAAAGAAGATTTAGAATTAGAAATAGAATTAAGGGAGACTGAAGAAGAAATGAACAAAGGAGAATTCTACACTGAAGAAGAGATGGATATTCGTTTTAATAAGATGATTAATAAGTATAAAAAATGAAATTAATTTACTCTTTAAATTTTGAAGAGAAATTAGAAGAAATAATAAAATATATCTCAAAAGACTCAGAGAATAATGCAGATGATTTCAAAATTAATGTGTATGATAAAATAAAAGATTTAAAACAATTCCCGAAACTAGGTTCTCTTACACATGATAATCTCAGAAAACTAACAATTCATAAAAACTACATAATTTATTACAAAATTCAACAAACTACTATAATAATCCTAACAATAAAACATGTCAAAAAGAAATAATTATTTATTGTTAATCTTCTCTACTAACTCTAATGCCCACTTGCCAGACACTTCACTTCGTTTATGCCAGACACTCCGACTACGTCTACGTTCTTGCACTTTGTGAGCAAAGCTCAAAAAGGTTCTTGCACTTTGTTCATTTCATTCTCAAAGCTTCTTCGAAGAGTGGTTTTATTTATTATTAATCTTCTCTACTAACTCTAATGCCCACTCTTCTTCACAGTATCCATTTGGAACCAGTGGATGGTTGTTCTCTGAGAATTCACCATAACCTATGAGTAAATCTCCTAGGTGTAATATTTCAGCAACTTCAGAAGTATACTGTTGTGCTTCTTCACGTGTTCTCAATACTTTAACAGATCCATCTTTTAATTTAACAATTGGAGGCTCTAATGTATCACATGCAGTAATTACTGTAGCTTTTCCTGGTCTCTCAAGTTTCATTTGAGTTCCAACACCCAAGAATTCATCTAAAATTTCAAGGGTTTGTGCAGATACAGAATTTGATGCAAACCCTGAAGTTCTATTTCTTCCATATCTTAGCCTAAACCCTCCTTTTCTCATAGGAAATGTAAATACTGGACGCCCAGCAACAAGATCTTGTACAAATTTATAATTTGGCAAAATTTTAGGCTTCTCCTTTTTTTCAGTTGTCTCTTCTTTCTTCTTTTCCTCGCTTCCTCCTGAGGCAGCTTTAATTTTTTTCTGTAACTTTAAAAAATCTGATAAAAATAACCACTGTTCCATATCCATCTGAGCTCCCCAATCTTCAATACGTTTATTTACTTTTGGAGCTTTTTGAATAAGACACTCACCAACTACTAAACACATTCCACCACGAATAACATTTGTAGGAACACGAGGAAGATCCTTATAATTTGAAACTTCAATACTCTCAGAACCATTTCCAGTAATTTCAATTGGCATATGTTCTAGTAAAAACCGAGTCTCTTCTTCAGTTGGAATATATTGCAAACGAACACATCTATCATTATAATCCATGAGCTCTGTGTGAAATCTTTTAATTTCTTTTTCATCAGGATCATATTCCTTATATCCCATTTTTTTACGAACGTAATCTCCAATAATTACAGCAACTGCACCTGCAGTTCCTCCTGCAGCTCTAATTGGCCCTGCAAATGCCATTGCAAGATATTCATCACCATCTCTTCTTTTTTTAATTTCAAAACCAATAAATCCTTCAAGAGGTGCTGATACAATACCAAGTGTTAAATACGTTAAACCTGCTTTAGCACCAATAGACATTGCCTCTGCCTTATCTTTAAATGAGCAGAAATCTTCCCTAGCTACTTCATAAGCAATTTCAAGACACACTCTCCAATCTAATTTACCGTACTTTTTCTCAAGCTCAACGATTCTCTCAACCATACCTTTACCAACAATTTGTGGAGCAGCAACTGCAATTAATCCCTCTACTCTCTCAGAAATATCACGAGCCAGAGGCATTTCAACAAAAGGTTGAGGATCAAATCCTCTCTCTCTTGCTTGTTGTGCTAAAGAATAAGAAATTTCTAATGCGTCATCAATATCTTTAAAATATTTTTTCATAACATCATCTGCATTTTTTGTCATAATAATATTAAAATAATGTACTTAATAAATGTTTTCAATAATAGGTATATACCATAATAATATAAAAGTATATAACACAATATCTCTATGAAAAGAAAATTAATTAAACAAGGAAATGGAGCCTTAACAGTATCGCTTCCAAAAGAGTGGACACAATCAAAAAATATCTCTGCAGGTGATGAAATTGAGATGTATGAAGAAAAAGGAGATTTAAAAATAAGCTCCCATAAAAAACTAATTGAAAATACCTATTCTCTTTCAATTAGCTCTGAAAATAAACACCATCTAAAACATTATTTAACTCATATTTACAGATTAGGATTTGAGAGAATTACAATTTCATTTAATGATGAAAGTATTGTCTCAGAAATTGAAAATATTACTCATTTAGAACTTTTTGGATTTGAAATAATGAAAAAAGAAAAAGATAGTATAGTTTTAGAGTCAATGTTTGATTCAGACAATCAAAAATATGCAACTATCATGAAAAAAGTATTTTTATCTCTTCAAGAAATGGCATCTTTGCTTGAAACAATTCATGAAGAAAAACGAGAAGTTGTACTACAAAAATTACAAGATATTTTTAGAAAAAATGATAGAAATATTTTTTTTGCTAAAAGATCGCTCTCAATTCATGAAAGAAATCCAGAAATTAGAGTACTTGATTGGGAACTCTTAAAAGGACTACTAGAGGTAGGACATTATATCTATTATTGTGCAGAAAAAATATCACCTCAGAAAAATCAAGTAATTTACTCAACAACTCTCTCAATTAAACATTATATCTCAGAATTATCTCAATTTTATTTTAATTTGAATGAAGAAAAGTATTATTATTTTTTAGATATGAAAAAAATTTATTTTGGGGAAAACTTAGATGCTTTAGAGACAATTGATTCACAGCATAGAGCATCTCTTTCATTGATGAATTCAATTTTAAGGAGAATCCAACTTGCAGCAAGTCCAATTTATTCAAAATATCTATTACTTAAAAGAGATCATTAGCATAAGATAATGTTAAATCTCTATAATATTGGGTTTGTGGAGAGTTTCTTTGATTATTTAAAACACAGAGTTTAGCAGCATTCAAAAGATTTCCCTCAGCAACTAATATATCTGAACCTGGAGGAAATTCACAAATCTGTTTTTTATTAAAATGAAAACTTTTTGCAAGATAATTATAGGTATCTCTATAAAATTCAAGAGAATTTTCTATTTCTTCTATAGGAAATTCCAATCTAGAAAATTCATAATACAGTGATCCTCTGTGTGCTTGTTCAAAATCAATGAATTGACATAGTAATCTGTGTTCAAGTCTGTGCTCAGGCCTTAAATCTCCGTGAATAATTTGGCTAGGAAACAACAAAGCATCAAAGTTACTTTTCTCTCTTAGATATTCATATTTTTCATAAAATGATTCATTAAATATTCCAATTCCTAATCTTCTTAGAGTATCAACATCTAAAAATTGATTAGGTATCTCAGATGAGCATTCAAATTCATGGTCTTGACTTAACATATGAAACATGGCAAGAGAAAATAAAAATTTTTTATTTTTTTCAACGCTTAATGACTTATTATGCGGATTTTGAGTAAAAAGGTCCCTAAATATACTATAATTTAAATCCGAAGATGTATAATATGATTGTTTTACATGTTGAGTTTCTGTAATACTATATCCATTAATTAATTTTTTATCATCTAATGGAGTTGGAATCAACATCTCAAGGAACTCAGAGATATTTCGTAATTCTTTAATTTTATTAACTTCCTTAAAATTCTCTCTCTCTTTTGACAAAAGTTTAACAAAACTAGTTCCATCTGAGGAGACAATATGATTAATGGTATGTGTATAATATATGCTTGGGGGAAAAGATAAGAGAAATTTTCTTAGTACTTCTTGAACATCTCTTTCTTGTTCTAAGATATATTCTTCAAGAGCTTCTCCATTCATAACTAAATAGTGTAATCTTTTATATAAAAACATGCTGGTATATAACAAGATATACTTTAAATATAAAAAGTAATAATTTGAGTAGGTATTATGGTAAAATTTGATTATTTTGAAGCATTTAGTAGAAACTTAGGTATTTTAACTAAACAAGAACAAGAAAAAATTAGAAAAGCAAAAATAGCAATTCCTGGGATGGGTGGGGTTGGAGGCTCACATCTACTCTCACTTGTAAGGCAAGGATTTCAAAATTTCATTATAGCAGATGATGATGAATACGAATTAAAAAATTTTAATAGACAACTAGGAGCAGATATGAATACATTAGGTGAGAAAAAAACATACGCAATTAGAAAAAAAGCATTAGAAATTAATCCTAATTGTAACATAGAAATCATTGATGGATTTGTAACTGAGGAAAATTTAGATTTTTTTTTAAAAGATGTTGATGTTGCTCTAGATTCTATTGATTTTTTTTGTCTTGATATTAAAAGAAAATATTTTAACAGAGCACATGAACTAGGAATTCCAATCATTACTGCAGGACCAATTGGATTTGGTACAGCATATTTAATTTTTGATCCAAAAACATCACCAAATTTTGATGAATATTTTGACATACATGACAATGATACTGAATTAGACAAAATTGGAAAATTCTACATTGGACTGTGTCCTGATTCTCTTCATAAAAATTATGTTAATTTTGCAAAAGAAGAAGTAGTAACTCAAAAAAAACCAGGAAGCTCAATGGCAGGAGTTAACTTTGCATCAGGAGCGGTTATTTCAAATACTCTAAAATATATTTTAGGAAGAGGTAACATCAAAGCCGTACCTTACTACCATCAATTTGATGCTTTTGAAAATAATTATATTTGTAAAAAAAATCGTTTTGGTAATAAAAATCCTCTGCAAAAAATAAAACTACATATTGTAAAAAAATATATGTCTATTCCTGAAAAGAAATAAAAATAGTTTATAATGTAACAAAAATTTTCATTATTATGATAAAAAAATTATTACTAGGACTTGTACTTTTAATTTCCTTAGTAAGTTCATATTCTTATACAAATATTTCTACTTGTCAGACAATTAACTCTTCTTTTTCATGGTATGATTCTGAGAGAGAAATTAGATTAAATGATTCCTTAGTTAGTAATGGTACAACTACATGTTTATCTCTCAACATTAATAATATTATCTTAAATTGCCAAAGTAATAGTATTGATGGAAATGGAAGTACTTCAATTGGAATTGGTAATTTCTTTGATCGTATAAATAATATTACTGTTAAAAATTGTACAGTCATTGATGGAAATCAAATAAATATATTTTCAAATAATACTAAATTAATTAATTCTACATTATATGATACAAATATTTATTCTGAAGGAACTAACCTTACTTTAGAAAATAATTATCTTGAAAATACACGTGCTACTCTTTATGTAGATTTTCCAATAATTAATAATACTGACTTTATTAATACATCGAGAATATTAATTGGTTCTGATCTTACAAGACCTAAGCATATTTTTACTAATTCGAATATAGTATTTAACTCAAATGGGTTCGATATTGATAATACTGAAAATGCAGTTTATGGTAATATTAATATCTCAGGTACATGTTCTTCAACTAATACTTTTGGAAATGTAATAAATTCCCATTTTTCAAATATTAATGTCCTAGGCGATAATTGTAATTTTATTTTTAGTAGTTTTGATTATAGCAGAATAACAAATATGTCAATCAATAATGTCGACGCAGGAGCTCAAGATGGAATATTACAATTTATTTCATCAGAACATGTTACTCTAGATACTATTGAAATACTTAATTCTCATGCAGACTATGGTATAAATATTGCATTAGGAAATCCATATAATTATTCTCTTAATAATATACATATTGAAAATTTTGAGGGTGTTGGTATTTTATTAGGGGGTTCAAATTCTTTAGGAAATACTCTATCGAATTCTGTTTTAAGAAATATTTCTTATCTTTCTCTCTTGTTAAATAACAATAACTTAATTTACAATAATACTTTCTATGACGAAAATCCAATTCAAATTGGAAGTTCAACGGGAAATCAATTCAACTTATCTTCTATTGGAAACTTTTATACAAATGTTTCTTCAAATCCTCTATGTTTTGAACCTGGCCAATGTGATTATTTCCCTCAAGAAATAGTAATACCTTCAATTCCACAACCGTCCCAATCCTTATTCCCATCACAAGGATTTATCTCAACACTAATTTCATTTTCAATACTATTTTTATTTTTTCTTTAATCTTTTACAACTCATAAATTATCATAAAGACTAATAAATCAAAAATTCAAGATTTGATTATGGATATTCTCCCATTTGAGACAAAAACTAAGGCAAAAAGTGCAATTAAGCTTGCAACAAGATCTAGTAGTGTCTTAACTAAGGAGCTGCATTTTTATGGTCATAACAAAGATTTAGTTGAACCATATTATTGGCATATTAATTTTCCTTACTATACAGGTAAAGGATATGTACCAATTAAATTAGAAGATCATCATTATTTCTCAGAAAATTCTCAATTTGGAGCACAATTTAGACAAATGAAAGGAGGTTCAATTAGAGCTTTTCAAGAAAATTTACAACAACTCATTCAACTCATCAAAGTTCACATGATGCCACTTTTAAAAGAAGTAAAGCAAACTGAAGAGTATAAAAACATGGTAGATACAATCACTCAAAATGATGAGATTTATCAGGAATTACTTGCAAAAGGGACTTCTCGTGATGATCCTAAGTTAAAAAAAGCAATGAATGAAAGAGATGAAGCAATTTTGATGCTAAAAGACAAATGGGTAACTGAAGTTGATGGTGGAAGAATGTATCAAATGGGAAGATCCCAAGCAGAACAAGGACTCGATATGGTACTCCTACCTCAGCTTTTCTTTGGAACAAAATTAGATAATCCTCTCTATCTACTGCATGGAAAAGGAAAACCTCTCAAAGAGCAACTCGACGAATACATCTATAATGTTGATATTACTCACGACGCAATATCTCAAGTTGCAAGGTTTCAATATAGATTCTATAACTGGTTACCTACATTAATTAAAGAAGTAACTACAGAATTTAAAATAAAAGTAGCATCACTTAAACAATTTTACTCACAACTTCAAATGTATATTAAATTCATGAAACCTCTTCTTCTAGAAGTTGCTCGAAAAAGTGAAGGTTTTGAAAAAGGTTCAATGTATCACTCTTTTGAAGAACATAATCCTGATTTTTGGAACCTTCTTGACTCATCTTATTCCTATGCAAGGATCTTGGGAGTAAAAACTCTTCTCAGGGAAAGAGGAGGTGAAGGTATGGATATTTTAAGATTTTGTCCATTTGGATATTATCTACCTGGCAAATATATCAAATTTGGAGCATATGCAGGAAAAGGAGGAATAATTACAAAACAAGATGGAGATTATTACATCATGAAATTATTTGCACCACATAAAGATAATAACCAAAATAGGGATGCAGCAGATAAGCTCACAGCAAAAGAATTCATGGATTTAAAAGAGGTAAAAGTTCCAGTCATTGATTTAGAACTCTTCTCGGTAATGGAATTTGAATTTTCACAAAAAAGAAGATCTGATGTAGTACAAACACAACAAGGACCACAACAAGTTCCTTTTTGTCAAAATAAAGTAATGTATCGTGGATTTACATGGAATATGTATGAGATTGCAACGTATAAAGAATCTCTTAAACAAGATGAACTAGAACTTTTAGAAACTTTTGTTGAAGAAATTGCAGTTATTAAAGATGATCTGCTTCACTATGTTGGGTTAGTTGAGAGAACAAAATTAGATGCTAACTCATCAGCATCTCAAGAAAACTCCAATTCACAAGAATCTTCATCATCTAAACAAGAATCTTCTAAATCAGAAGAAGGACTTTTTTCACTTTTTACAGCACCTATTGAAGGTTTAGGTGTTTTAGTAGCTGCAATACTACCTGACTTTAGTTCCTCCTCAAAATCAGGTAGCTCTTCTTCAAATACATCAAATTCTGAAGAATCATCTTCACCTAAAATGTCGGATGCACATAAATCAGCATATGAAATTAAAAAAGCAGATGTTGCAGAAGACACCTGGAAATTATATTCAATTTTCAAAAAAACGCATGGTTTTATGCAGTATTAAAATGATAAAATATCAAAAAAAAGCTCAACTTTACCAAGAAATTGCAATGATTGCAGTATCTTTAATTATCATTAGTTTTATTATGTTTTCATTTTTTGCTCAAACTTCTTCAGCACAACAATATTACTCAGCATCTGCACCTGATCTCTACAATACCTTTCCAATAACATTTGTTCACTCATTTCTCTACCAAGAATTAACTATTGAACAAAAAGAAAAACTCTCTTTAAATACATCTGAACAAGTATTTCTAATTGATATGCTAGAGCAAGGTGATATTGACGAGAGCAAAGAAATTTATGATGAAATAAAACAAGAGTATCTCAAAAAAGCTCAAGAACACACATTATTAGAACAATACAAAATATCTCCATCTTCTATGGTAATTGTAGATCCAAGCCATCTACTCTCATTAAAAGAAATTTCTTCGTTAGATGAGTTAGACTGTATTGAAAAAGAAAATTATTTTTTCTTAATTCCAAATAAAAAAAATCTTGACTCAAGTATTATTGTCATTGAATTTAAAGCATCTCTGACCTGTTCTAAAGCAAATTCAATAGCACCAAATATTTAAGATAAAAATGAGAGTAAAAAAATCAAAAAAAGCAGTAAGTTTCTCCCTTATATTAACACCACTCATGGTAATTTTACTGTTTGTTTACTCTACTTCAACAACTGCTATAGAAGATATTCCCTCAAAAATTGGATTTGGAGAACAGACAAAAGAAGTTTCCTTAATTTCAAATAACATAATTTCTCATGATTTTTATTTAGAGAGATTCTCCGATGTTTTTGTCCAACTCTCACGAGAAAATTTTTTACCAGCATATATGGGAACTTGTATTGAATTTGGAAAAATTTATTTCTATGATCAAAGTAAAAATAGATCTTGTATGGCACCACTAAATATTACAGTAGCTGAATTTGAAGAAGAATTTCTTCTAACATATCAACAGGAATTTTACAGATATGAATCACTGCTAAATTCAGAACATCATGACATTAGCTTTTCATCAAATATTGAAGATCCATCAATTATTGTAGAAACAGATTTTTCTAGGGACTCGTTTTCATTAACAAAAGAAAAACAATTTTCAATAGATTTAGCTAAAGAATTAAGCATAGTACAACAACTCCAAGAAAATATAGATAAAGTAACTACAAACCTTCAAGAGGAATTAACACGTTGTACTTCAAATCCAATTTCTTCAAAAAAAGCATGTGTTGAATCAATTGTGGAGGAATATCTCAAAAAAGATATCGATGAGATATCAATTGATGTTCTCTACACAGAAAAAGAACAATACTATGAATTAGAAATAGATCTCTATGACACTGCTATAGAAAAAGAATTATTTTCTTTTGCAATGAAATTTGAAGACATCTCTCCTTTTTATCATATTGATTTCTCTTTTGAAGAATATGCTCTTCAAAATGACATGGTACGAGTAACTATTGAGAGGCCTAAAAATTTTGAAAAACCTCTCTATGGTTATATTTTACTTTACTCATATGATAATTTTTTTGATCCTAGTTATGAAGGATATGAGCAATTAATTGAGTTACTCTCACAACGAGATAAAATCCCCGGGGATTTTATAGGCTCTACAACTCCTTATCTTGATGCATCAGCAATTGAGATGAAACATTCAAAAAACACCGATAGTTTTGATATTTCTCTCTTATTTATTCCCGTAAAAGATACTGCAGATTTGGAAGAAACTGTGATATTACATCAGATATATAATAAAGATAATCAAAGATATTCTCTGCTAAATACTGGAGATACTCTCTATGGTTATGTTTTTGCAGTAGATACTTCTTTTACATATTATATTGATGAGAATCATTTTTCATCAGGTATTGAATCTGTTGCTATTAAAAAAGCACTCCCTCCATTTCCAATGGAAGAATTATTTTTTAAAGAATCTCAAATTCCAGAGTTAACTTCAGGATTTGCATTTACTCTCTCAGGTTATCAAGATGATTCCTTTAATTCTTATGATATGGTTGTATGTGCTACAACTATTTTTAGACAAAGTGATCTTAGTTCATGTGAAACACTCCAATCACCATCATTTCAAACTACTCAAGGAGAATATATTCTCTATGATAGCAACCAACAAAACTCCCTTGACGCATATCAAAGTTATACCAAAATCCCTCTAACAACGACACTCGAAGAAAACAAAAAATATTATCTCTATATTTTACCAAAAAACTCTCAAGGAGAATTTATTTTCAATGAAAAAAATCTACCTTACAAACTCAATGATAAAGGTTCATATTTTGAGTTCTCAAAATACTCAACAGTAACAAGTGAATCACTATTATCTCCTTTTGTTGTTGAGTTTACAAAGTAAGTTAGTTGTGAATAAATACTAGTATCTCTTCTTTTCTACTCGAAGTTTACTCTTAAGTGACACTTCATTTTTTTATAAGCATTTCATGCCAGTAATGTAGATGAAGCCAATTTGTTTTTATTTCCAAATTCATGAAGATTATGAATTAAAAAACTATGATATTTTTAGTATTGGATTTTCTCAGCAATATTTTAATATTGAAAAAACAAAAGAGATTTTGGCAAAAAAAATATATGATTCCTACTTACCTATGAATCAACTTTTGTTAAAGCTTTTCAAAGAACATGGCTCAAAATTTAAAGTCTCTTTTTCAATTTCGGGTGTGACTCTAGACTTATTTGAAAAATATTTTCCCGATATGATTTCATCATTTAAAGAATTAGCAAAAACAGGAAATGTAGAATTTTTAGCAGAGACATATTACCATTCACTTTCATCTCTTTATTCAAAAGATGAATTTGAAAAACAAGTAAAAATTCATTCAAGAAGAATTGAAGAACTCTTTAATCAAAAACCAACGACATTTAGAAATTCAGAGTTACTTTATTCAAATGAGATTGGAGAGATGATCTCCGATATGGGATTTAGCTCAACAATTGCTTTTGGATGGAATTCAGTATTAAAATTAAAATCTCCGAATTCTTTATACAAAGTTCACAATCAAAAAAAAGATGTAAATATCTTTTTAGGGAATCCTCAATTAAGTTCAGATCTAGAAGAAAAATTCTCAGATACTTCTTGGATGCATTATCCTCTATCTTCTCAAACATACTGTTCTTGGATTTCTACACTTTTAGAAAAAGAAGATTTAGTAAATATTTTTCTAGAATATGAAACCTTTGGAATAACTCATAGAAAAGATTCAGGTATTTTTGACTTTTTTGAACATCTTATCTCTCATTCTCTTGCTAACTCTTTAGAATTTTCAACACCATCTCTTATTACAAATCATCTTGAAGCAAAAGAGACAATAGATATTCCTTCAACAATATCTTGGACAAATACATTTGAAGATGCGTTTTCATGGACGGGAAATCCTATGCAAAAACAATCTAGTGCAGAATTATATGAACTAGGTTCTATGATATCAGAAATCGATGATCCAATGCTCAGTGAACAGTTTAGAATTCTTACAAATTCAAATTATTTTTACAAAATGTGCACACATCTAGAAACAAAACAATACTTTCATGGAAAGTTTTCTCATCATGAAACTCCTTATGATTCCTATATTCATTTCATGAACATTTTAAGAGATCTAACATTGAGAGTTAAACAAAAATATGAAGAAAAAATAGTATCAAAAGGAGTTGATACTTCATCTTCAACATCATCTCTTGAAGAGCTCAGAACTCTTGCTATGAGATAAAAAGTGAAAAAAATCCATTATAATTATTTAAGACCTCCTCATTATTATTCCCATTTATTAACATTTATTTCTATTCTTGCTGTATTTATGTCAGTAGGTTTTGCAATAAGAAATGGGGAATTTAATATTTTAGTAATTATAGTAAAAACAATTATTTTTATTTTGCTATTTCTCTCACTTGCAGCAGCAATTGAATTTTTTGAAAAAGGAGAATATATTAGTCCTCTAGTTCTCTATGATATCTTGGGATTTACAAATGAATTTTTACACACTGCACAACAAAACAATGATATTAGTCACTTCTTTCATAAATATGATGCAAAATCTAAAAAAAACTTTAAAGATAATTTTTCCAAAAGACAATATTATTTTATCTCAACAATTAAACGAAGTGGAGATATTTATACTGTAAGTCTAATTAATGAAAAAAAATTATTTCAATATTTTTTCATAAAATTTTTCATAAAAGATGCAATCCACACATTAGATCTACAAGTATTTAATCATAATTACAAGATTGTAAGATTTAAATAATTTTTTCACAAATCCTAAATAAATCAAAAATATTTCTTTTTTGATAAAAATATTTATAAATAATAAGATACTAAACTATGTATGAAAAAAGAAACAATTCAATTACATGTAGCAGAGACTCTTCATCAAGATATTGGAAGAGGTATTGTAAGAATTGATAAAAATCACTTACAACAATTAGGATTATCACAGGGAGATTATGTACTTTTAAAAAGTAAGCATGAAACATTAGCACAAGTTCAAGAAAGTGCACCTGAAGATAGAGGTCTTGATCTCATTAGAATGGATTCAACATTAAGAAATAATGCTGGAGTTTCTCTAGGAGATAAAATTGATGTTCTCAAAGTAATAGTAGTTGAAGCAAAAACAATTACTATTGCACCAACTGAAGAAATTAAATTTAGTGGAGATCCAACCCAAATATTTCATCAAAAATTAATAGGTAAAGCTCTAACTCAAGGGAATGTTCAAATGTTCAATATCATGGGGACTACACTTCATTATGTTGTTACAAAAACAAATCCAAAAAAATATGTTCGTGTTACTCAAAATACTCAAATAAAAGTTGTAGATAAAGTAACAAAACCTCAAGATATTAAAGTATCATCAATTACATATGAAGATATAGGTGGATTAAAAGAAGAAGTAGCAGCAATTAGAGAAATGGTGGAAATTCCAATGAAACACCCAGAAGTATTTGAGAGAATTGGAATTGCACCACCTAAAGGAGTTCTTCTCTATGGTCCACCAGGAACAGGTAAAACTCTTCTAGCAAAAGCACTTGCAAATGAGTTAGATGCTCATTTTAAAGTTGTAAATGGTCCTGAAATTGTATCAAAATATTATGGAGAGAGTGAAAAGCAACTAAGAGAAATCTTTGAGGAAGCAGAAAAAAATGCTCCAGCAATTATCTTTTTAGATGAATTAGACTCAATTGCACCAAATCGTGATGAAGTATCAGGTGAGGCTGAGAGGAGAGTAGTAGCTCAACTTCTAACCTTAATGGATGGGCTTAAAGGAAGAGGTAATGTTGTAGTTATTGGAGCAACAAACAGACCAAATTCAATTGACCCAGCACTTAGGCGTCCAGGTAGATTTGATAGAGAAATTGCAATTAATCCTCCATCAAAAGAAGGTAGAAGAGAAATACTAGATGTTCATACAAGAGGAATGCCATTAGTGACTCAAGACTCCCAGTCCCAAAGCGCCGGACTAGGGTCTCGAGATTTTGTTGATTTAGACAAAATCTCTGAGGTTACTCATGGTTTCACAGGAGCAGACTTAGAAGTATTAACAAAAGAAGCTGCAATGAAAGCTCTTAAAAAATGGATCCCGGATTTAGTAAAATTTGAGGGTACTATTCCGGCAGAATCTTTAGAACATATTAAAATTACAAATGCTCACTTTCAAGATGCTCTTCATAAAGTTGAACCTTCAGCCATGAGAGAAGTTTTAATTAAAAAACCAAATGTGAAATTTGAAGATATTGGTGGATTAGAAGAAGCAAAAAGAAGTTTAGAAGAAATGGTTGAGATGCCTCTCAAAGACCCGGGAGTTTTTAAGGAAGCAGGAATTTTAGCACCAAAAGGGATTTTACTCACAGGACCTCCCGGAACTGGAAAAACACTTTTAGCAAAAGCAATAGCAACACAAAGTGATGCAAATTTCATCTCAGTTAAAGGACCTGAGCTCGTATCAAAATGGGTGGGAGAATCAGAAAAAGCAGTAAGAGAGATTTTCAAAAAAGCAAAACAAGTAGCTCCAACAGTGATTTTTTTTGATGAATTTGACTCAATTGCATCAATGAGAGGAGGTGATTCTAATGGAGTAAACGATAAAATTGTAAATCAACTCCTAACTGAGTTAGATGGAGTCGAAGAACTCACAGGAGTATCAATAATTGCAGCAACTAATAGGGAGGATTTAATTGATGATGCTCTTAAAAGACCAGGAAGATTAGACTCTATTGTAGAAATTGGTCTTCCAGATGAAAAAACAAGAGAAGCAATTTTCAAAATACATCTCAAAAAAATGCCCGTTCAAGATATTGACCTTAAAAAACTCTCAAAAGAAACAGAACAATTTTCTGGAGCAATGATTCAGGGTATCTGTCAACAAGTAGGTCTCAAAGCAATAAGAGCTAGAAAAGATAAATCAAAACCTTTAAGCATTACACAAAAATTATTTGAAGAGGAGATTCAAATAATTAAAAATAAGAAGAAATAGTTTCAAAAAAGAAACTTCCCTTTAAATACTTTAAATTAGAACTATTATTATCATGAAAAAAACAATCATTATTGAATACACGCCAAGAAATCAAAGATCTAGGACAAAAAGAATATTAGAGACATTAAAATCTCATATCTCAAATAATGAAATTGAGACAATTGATTTAGCACAAAATCTACCTCCTCTCTTTGACAATCATTCCCTTGGAGCATATTACAAAAGAAATTATGGTGGAGAGATACTTTCATCTCAGGAAGAAGAATCAATGCAAAAATTTGATTATTATGTTGAAAAAATTCTTCAAGCAGATACAATTATTATAGCTTATCCTATGTTTAATTTTTCTATGCCTGCAGCAGTTAAAGCATTTTTTGATGGAATGTTACAAAAAGGAAAAACTTGGGATATAAATGAATCAGGTTACATTGGTCTCTTAAATAACAAAAGAATGGTTTTAGTAACTTCTTCAGGTGGAGATTATTCACAAGGAACTCCTATGGAAAGTATGGATTTAAGTACTCCTATGATAAAACAATATGCTTCATTTGTGGGAATTAAGTATTTACATATCATTGCTGCTCAAGGGCTAGCTAATTCAGAGAAAGAAGAAGAGATCATTGCAAAAACAGAAAATACTGCTGCAGAAATTGCAAGTATTATTTCAAATTAAATGAGATAATACTTCTCCATTTTTTAGTTACAATAAATCCCTAAATACTAGTAATTTTAGTATTTTGATATGAATTTAAATCAATTAGTAAAAAATCTTCATGAAGGTTCTACAACTTCAGGATTAAAAGAAGATAGAAATATTTTATGGCTCAACGAAGTGGCATTTGGTGATGCACAATTAGTTGGAGAAAAAGCAGCAGCTCTAGGAGAAGTAATCTCTAATCTCTCAAAACATTCTATTTCTGTGCCTGATGGTTTTTCAATAACATCTCATGCATTTTCTTATTTTTTAGATCAAACAGGACTTAGAGAAAAAATAAAAACTATTTTAATTGATGTAGATAAAAATACAAAACTCTCCACACTAGAGAAAAAATCAAAATTATTAAGGGCAAGTATTGTAGATGTAGAATTCCCGGAACTCCTTAAATTACAAATTCAAAGAGCATATAAAATGCTCGAAGATAACTATGAAGAACATGTTGATGTTGCTCTGAGATCTTCTACTTCATCTAAATCACTAGAACACTCATTTAGAGGACTCCATGATTCTTACTTAAATATCCACTCAGAATCTCAAGTAATTCATTATGTTAAAAGATGTTTTGCATCATTATTTACAATGAGAGCTCTTCTTTACAGACTAGAGAATAACATTAATCACTTTGATGTAAATTTTTCAGTTCTTGTACAAAAAATGGTCGATACTTCAAAAAGTGTTTCAGGTTCTCTATGTACAATTGATCCAAACACAGGTTTTGATAAAGTAACTGTAATTAATGCATCTCTTGGATTAGGGGATTTAATTAGTAACAATACTATTGAACCAGATGAATATATGCTATTTAAGCCAACATTAGAAGAAGGATATAAATCTCTTATTTCAAAAAAACTAGGTTCAAAACATATCAAATCAATCTATGATACTCATTCAACTGAAATTACAAAACAACTATCAACTTCAAAAAAAGAACAAGAATCATTTTCTCTTGATGATATTGAAGCTCTAGAATTGGCAAGATTATCAATTATTATTGAAGACCATATCTCTTCAGTATTTGGCTCATATCAACCAGTAGATATTAACTGGGCAAAAGATGAAAGTAAAAATACCTACGAAATTGTCTCAGTATTTCCTGAGAGAATTCATTCAACTAACAATGAAACAACATTTCAAATCCACTCTCTTGAAGAGGAATCTCACGTACTCTTAAAAGGTCATCCAATTGGAGATACTATTGCTCATGGAGAAGTAAGAATTATCCATAGTGAATCAGATTTCTCTAAATTCAGAGAAGGTGAAGTACTTGTAACTGACCTCACTGATGAACAATTTGAACCTTTAATGAAAAAAGCATCCGCAGTAATTACAAATAGGGGAAATAGAAATTCACATACTGCAACTTTTGCAAGAGAACTAGAAATTCCAGTAATTGTTGATGTTGAAAATGCAACAGATCTTTTAAAAAATGGTCAAAAAATTACTATCTCTTGTGAACATGATATTGGATATATTTTTGAAGGATATCTAAAATATAAGGTAACTGAAATTGCAAAAGACATCTCTTTAACAACAAAAACAAAATCTTATTTAGAATTAACTTCTTCAACAGATGCTCTAGAATCTTCAAAATTTTTCTCACATGGAATTGGTCATGTAAGTCAAGATTCAATTATTGAACAATGTATTAAAATTCATCCAAACTCTCTACTCTACTTTGATGAGTTAAAAAGAAATCCTCATGCAAAATCAGATGTTGTTGAAATTGAGAGATTAACAAAAGGATATGAAGATAAAGCTGATTTTTATATTGACACACTTGCATGCGAATTAGGAAAAGTTGCAGCTTCAGCTTATCCTAAAAAAGTATATCTTGGTCTCTCAAATTTAGATTCATCAAGATATTATAATTTAATTGGAGGTAAATTCTTTGAGCCTATTGAAAAAAATTTATCTCTAGGATACAGGGGAGTCTCAAGATATTTATCAAAAGAATTCTTAAATGCATTTAAGTTAGAATGTATTGCAATTAGAAAAGCAAGGGAAGAATTAGGATTTAAAAACATCAAAATAACTCTCCCTTTATGTAGAACTCAACAAGATTTAAAAGAAGTTCTCTCAATTTTAGAAGGTGTAGGACTCTCAAGAGGTCACGATGGATTAGAAATAGTTATGTCTTGTTCAACTCCTGCAAATATTGTTCTTCTAGATAAATTACTTCACAGTGTTGATGGTGTAAGTGTTGATTTAAACCATCTCTCAAATTTAATTTTGGGAGTTGATTCAAGTCTTGAAATTGATTCATTTAATTATGATGCAAATGATGAAGCAGTTAAAGAACTTTTACTTCCAGTAATTCATAGATGTAATGAAAGAAACAAATCATTTACAATTTATGGAGACATCTCCGAGGATATGCTCTCATTTTTAATTGAACATAATGTACAATCAATTAGTGTGCCTAGTAAAGCAATCTCAAAGACAAGTTTAGATATTGAAAAACTAGAACATATCTTCTCTAAGAAAACATCAGTATTTAAACCAGGATTTACAATTTCCGTATTTGAAAAAGAAGATAGCTCAATTCAGAAGAAAACTGTAAAAAAAACTACTAAAAAATCTTCTACTACAAAAACATCTATTGCTAAAAAAGCTCCGGTTAAGAAAACAGTTACTAAAAAAGCATCAACAAAAAAAGTTGCTGAAAAAAAAACTACTAAAAAAACAGGGACTTCTAAAAAAAAGACTACTACAAAAAAAAAGTAATATTTAAATAGTATCTCTTTCAAGATTCGATATGAATCTTATAGTTTTTTATAATAACTTGGAACCTTTAGAACTCACAATACTTATTTTAATTTTCTTTTTCATAGTATTTACATTAATTAAAATACTAATTATTAGACAAATTTTCTATATCATTAAAGAAGAATACTCATTTTATTTCTCAAAACTAAATCAAGGAGGATTAAGTTTCTTTGAATACTTATGTTCTGGAAAATGTATGATGTTGAGTTATAAAATTATTTTTAATCCAGAATATGATTTTGATGATGTTGTAAATCAGAAAAAAAAGATATATGTTTTTATAACAATGCTCTATTATTTAGTTCTGTTACTTATGATATACTTACTTTATGTTTTATATTTTTAATTTTATTTGATTTTCAAACTATTTAATTTACAAATATTTATAAAAATAATTATATTTCTATAATTATGAAACAAGAAGAACATCTAGCTTTATTATTTTTAAAAATTGGAAAAGAATTTAAAAAAAGTTTCTCCTCAAATGATGTAAAGTTAGATTGCTCTCATAAAGATATGCGAATTTTTGAATTTTTATATTCAGGTCCTAAATCTATGAAGGAATTAGCAGAAGAGATGAATTTGACTCCAGGTTCAATGACTACTGCAATTGAGAAATTAGTACAACAAAAATTTGTAAAAAGAGTATATGATAAAGAAGATAGAAGAAAAGTATCAATTGATCTTCTACAAAAAGGAAAAAAAATAGCAGAACATATGAATTTATCATCTTTAACTATTTCAAATCAGATGCTTGATAACCTAACTTCTAAAGAGAGGGAAACTTTACTAAATCTTCTTGAAAAATCAACAAGCAATTTCAATTAGTTTAAAAATAAAATAGTTTGATTTTCAAAATAAAAACAATGTTTATAAATGAACAATGACTCATCTTTCTATCTTAGATAAACTCTAAGTATATTAAATATGTTAAAGAGAATAATTGATTTTCAAATTAAGTACTCAAAATTGTTATTTGTATTTTTTTTATCAGTAATTATTGCATCAGCATACATTGGTTCAAATTTACAAATTAATTCAGATTTTAGTACATTGATTCCATCAGATTCTCAGTATAATACAAACGATAGAATTTTAAACAACGCATTTGAGCAAAATGATGGGTTAGTATTATCCATTGCCTTAGATCAAGAGTCTATACTAAATAATAGGGTATATTCTCTAGATGATCAAAGGGTTGAAAATTATATTGAACAAATAAGTGATTCTCTTGTAGAGTCAAGTTATGTTCTTGGTGTTTCTCCTCCAGTGTATTCAGATGATTTAACTGTAGCGCAAGTATTTGTTTCTATGCAAACACCAAATAAAATTGGTGCATTTCAAGATGTATTAAATGAATTAAATAGTATTGTTGATGAAGTGGGCGAACCTGCTGGAGTTAATGCTCAAGTAACAGGATTTCCAGTTCTTCTCGATAGAGTTGCTACATTATTAATCCAAGATAATCTAAAAACAATTGTAATTACAGTTGTATTTATTTTTCTGATCCTCTACTGGTATTCAAGAGATTTAGCTTTTACTTTAATTACAATGACTACTCCTGTTGTAAGTCTAATTTTTTTAGCGGCAACTTTAGTACTTCTAAATATACCAATTACAATTACATTAGCAGCAGTAGGTGTTTTAACATTGGGCCTTGGAGCAGATTATGGTATTCACATTGCAATACATTATAATAAAGCACGTCAAGAACACGAAGGACACAGAGAAGCTCTTCACCATACAATAGATCAATTAAAATTACCAATTACTGCATCATTTCTAACTACATTTGCAGGTTTTGTTGCTCTTTTATTTGGTGTATCACCATCATCACAAGCACAAGGAATTGTACTTGCAATAGGAATTTTTATTATTTATGCAGCAACTTTTGCATTATTTCCTATTATGATGACACTATTTTATCACAAAATAGATACTAAACCAAATAAAATATTTTTAAAAGTTCTAAAAGGACTCTCAAAACTAGCAGCATATCAAACTAATTATGCAAAAGTAATTTTATGGGGTGTTGGTTTTGTAACAGTAATTATGATCTATGGAGCTTCACAAGTTCAATTTTCAACATCAAATTCAAACTGGATTCCAGAAGACGATCCAATCTCAATTTCATTTAGAGAATTAGATTATAACTTTGGAACCTCAGAGAGATTCTCAGTACTATTAACTGCAAATGATGGAGATTTAAGAAATGTACAAACTCAAAGAGATGTTACAATCTTAAGAGAAAAGCTTCTCTCAATACCAGAAATTGAGGCTGTAAGTTCACCATATGATGGTCTAGATTATGATTCAACTTCAGTGTATACAACATTGACTAATGAGAGATCAGATCAATTTAATAGAGATTTCACACTAACACAGCTAAGTATCTCTACATCAAATCTAGGTCAAGATGAAGAAGGAAAATCTCCAGTATACAGAGAAGTAATTGAAATAATTGAACAAACTCCTGTTGCTAATGCAGATGTTTCTCTTTATGGTGACATTGTAAGATTTGATGAACTAGGTGACTCTTTGCAGCAAGATGCAGGTGTTACAACAATGATGGGATTCGCGTTAGTCTTCTTGGTTGCATCTATATTATATGCATCAATTTATGTTGGACTCTTATCATTATTTCCAATCATTATTGCAATTATTTGGTCAGTTGGATTAATGGGATTCTTTGGAGTACCATTTACATCACTTTCAACAGGAATTGTATCTTTAGTACTTGGAATTGGAGTTGACTTTTCAATTCACATCGTAGATGGAATTAGAAAATATATTGCTAAAACTAATAATATTAGAAAATCAATTGAAGAGACTCTACTCACTTCAGGAAAAGCAATCTTTTTGACTTCAATTACAACATTTGTAGGATTTTTAGCACTTACATTTGCCCAGCTACTAGGAACACAAAGACTAGGATTCTCACTAGCATTTGGAATCCTCTCAGTATTTATAGTAACATTACTTGTAGTTCCATCTACATTAAGTATCATCTATAAAAGAAAACTAAAAAAAGAGGGAACTCTTTTAACAACTTAATATACTATTATAACACAAAAAATGAAACTCCGGGCTCTGCACGGTGTCCATTTTTATTTATAACAATAAAGAAAAATGAAAAAAAATTTATTAACACTATTACTTGGATGTATGCTTCTGATAAGTGGAGCTTTTGCTTCATTTTCAGTTGAAGTAATATCTACAAACCCTGCTCCCGTTACTGCAGGAGATTACGCAGATATTACCCTTAGATTTACAAATGTTGGTTCAGCAGAACAAACTTCTGAAGCAAAAAATGTACAATTTTCAATAAAAGAAACAAATTTAATTAAGCCTTTAGGAAATGAAGATGCATTTTTTTCAAAAGTATTTGCAAAAGAATCAATTACAAGAACATTTAGAGTTTACTTCTCAGAAGATTTAAACGAAGGATTTATTGAAGTTCCAGTTTTAATTAAAACAGATTCAATTAATACAGAAAAAAAAGTAAAAATATATATTGAAGAAGAATCAAGAAAACCAGAACTTTTAATTGGATCAATTGATACAGCTCCAAATCAATTACTTAGAAATTCAGAAAATAATATATTGCAAGTCTCAATTTTAAATTTAGGAGATAGAAATGCAGAACTTGTAAAAGCAACTCTTAATGTAGAATCAGATTTAGTAAAACCATCTCAAGCTTTTTCAATGCAAGATTCACTCGCATCAATTAGCTCTGGTGGTGAAGGAGTATTAGAATTTGAAATTGATATTGAAGATAATGCTTCAGCTCAAATCATTGAAGCTTCAATTGATTTTACATATAGGACAAGAACAGCAGTAGGAGATAACTATGAAACAGTATCCTCATCACTAAATTTCGATCTACCAATTGATGAGAGTCCTTATTTAATTGTAGAAGATGTAAAACTCCTCGATTCATTTGTAGCAGGAAGTGTTGATAATAGAGTAGAATTGACAATTACAAATATTGGTGAAGAAGAAGCAGAAGATGTAAGAGTTAGAGTATCACCAGATATTTCATTCCCTCTAGTATTTTCACAAACAACTCAGTATCTAAGTGCTTCATTAAATCCAGGTGAGAGTGCAACAATGATTTTTGAAATGGAAGTAGTAGCTGATGCAAACCCAAGAGAATATGTATCAAAAGTAGTTATCGAATCCATGGTAGGAGAAACTAGATACTCCCAAGATACAACTCTCCCAATTACAACTCAAGAATCAAATAAAGCTTCTGAAGGATCAGTTGGAACAATTCTATTAGTTGTAGTATTATTAATTTCAATGCTTATTGGATTTAATGTGTATAGAGAAAAAACAAAATCAAAAAAATAATTTTTTCTCCTAATTTTTTCTCTCCATATAATTAAAATAACTCTTCTGCGTTTCTTTAGTAAATCTTGTCGCTCTAACATTGAGCATTTCTTGCATTGCAGGTATTGCAATAATTGGGAAAAATAAGAAGTAGAACGTATATACGAAAAAATGAAATCCTAAAATAATTGTTAAAATTAAACTAAAATATCCCAAATAAATAACAATATACCATAATACTCCTGATGTTTGTGTAACTTTTCCAAAACTAATACAAAAATCATAAACATACATTAAAGAAAGAAAAGAAATAATTCCCCAACCAAAGACTTTCACCATTTGAGGAATTAAATTACTTAAAAAATTAGTTCCAGTTGTAGTATAAAGTTCTAAAAAATAAACAATAAAATACCATATTAGAGGTAAAATTACAAGAACAAATGCAGCCCTATTTGATGCTGGCGCTTTCTCATCAATTTCCTCTAGTTTTTTATTAATTTGATACATCCAAGTAACAAAATAAAGTCCAAGCGATATAATCATATAAAAAAAAATAAGTGCTGGGTTTCTTAATTTATAATCAAAAAAAAAATATTTCAAACTATCTTTTGAAAAGTATTCTTTATTCTCATCTAAATTATTCATATCAAATTGTCATTAAAAGTACTTAAATACTTATTTATTGACTCATAAGATGTAAATTAGTAAAATAGTGTTATTTTTATTTGTAAATAGGTGGTTTTTCATCAGTGCTTGAAAATTTTAAAAATTTGCAGAGTAGGAGAAATTTTAATTTGATGTTTAAATATAATAAAATTTAAATTTCTTTTTATTACACTTTCATCCATATAATATGAATAATTATTCTTATTGTAAATTAATTGATTGAATATAAATATAAATTGTATTTCTTTGGATAATAAAGAATTGGAAGAAAAAGTGAAAGAAGTGTTGAGAGAGAGTTAATTCTAATTCATTTGTATTTAATAAGTAATAATATTTATAAACCTTTAAAAACAAAATTCTTTATGAAGTATATTGATATCTTTGCAGGTTGTGGAGGAATTTCTCTTGGGTTACATAGAGCAGGTATTAATGGAATTTTTGCTATTGAAAAAAGTGAGATGGCATTTGAAACTTTAAAATTTAATTTAATAGATAATAGGAATCATTTTTCTTGGGTAGATTGGTTACCTAAAAAAGAATTCGATATTAATTACATATTAAATAATTATGGTGATAACTTAAAAGAATTGCGAGGAAAAGTTGACTTAATTGTAGGAGGCCCTCCTTGTCAAGGTTTTTCTCTAGCTGGAAAAAGAAATGAAAATGACTTTAGAAATTCTTTAATAAACTCATATATTAAATTTATTAGTTTAGTTAAACCAAATTATCTACTATTTGAAAATGTGAGGGGATTTGGTGTAGGTTTCAAGAAGAAAAATGGCGAAAGGGGAATGGCATACTCAGAACATGTAATTCAAAGGTTAGAGGCTTTAGGGTATATAATTGATTATAAAATAGTTAATGTTTCACAATTTGGAGTTCCACAAAGAAGAAATAGATTTATAATTTCTGGAGTGAAAAATACTTTAGCTAAAAAAAATGATTTTTTTGAAAGATTAGAAGAACAAAGAAAATTATTCTTAAAATGTAATAATTTAAATGAAAATGTATCTGTGAAAGAAGCTATATCTGATTTACTTCAAAAAAATGGTAAGATTGATAGTTTAGAATATAAAAGGTTTAAAGAAGGTAAATATAATAACAGAATAAAAAATAACTATGTCAAATTAATGAAAAAAGATTCACATATTCTGCCAGATTCGCATAGATTTCCAAATCATAGTGAAAAAACAATTGAAAAGTTTAGTTATATACTAAATTGTGCAGATAAAAATAAAACAATATCTGAAGATATTAAAAAGCATTTTAATATGAAAAAACATTCTGTAATTCCACTGTGTGGAAAAAGTACTTCTCCAACATTAACAACATTACCAGATGATTACATTCATTATTGTGAACCAAGAATCTTAACAGTAAGAGAATATGCAAGAATTCAATCATTCCCAGATGATTTTATTTTTAAAGGTAAATATACTTCAGGTGGAAAAAATAGAAGGTTTGAAGTTCCAAGATATACACAAATTGGAAATGCTATACCTCCTTTTTTTGGAGAAGTTGCAGGACTTACAATTAAGAAATGGAATAAAGAATTTCAAAAAATAAAAGCTGAAACTAAAGTATCTGAGAAAAATAATGACGAGGTTCTAGCATAATGGAATTTAAAATTAGTTCTGCTTTAAAAAACTTAATTGGAAAAGAGTTAATTACAAATGATGTGGTTGCTATTTTTGAATTAGTTAAAAATTCTTATGATGCAGGTGCAAATACTGTTAAAATTATTTTTGAAAATATAAAGGAAAATAATTCAAACGAAGGAAAAATCCTTATTATTGACGATGGTTCTGGTATGTCAAAAAAAGATATTGAAGAAAAGTGGTTATTTCTTGGATTTTCAGAAAAAAAATTTTCAGAAAAAGAATTAGAAAAAGATTTTAGAGATAAAATTCAAAATAGAAGAATTTATGCTGGAGCTAAAGGGATTGGAAGGTTTTCTTGTGATAGACTTGGTTCAAATTTAGAAATTTATACAAAAAAAGACACATATAATTACTTGAAAATTGAATGGAATAAATTTGAAGAAGACCAGAATAAAGAATTTCAAAATATTCCTTTTATTTATGAAAAAAATTCTCAGCATAGATTTCCTATTCATATTGAAAATACTGGAACAATTCTTGAAATTTCAAAACTGAGAGATGAATGGGATTATAAAAAATTACAACAATTAAAAAGATATTTACAGAGACTTCTAAATCCAGTTCAGTCAAATGATGATTCATTTGAAATTATATTAGAAGCAAAAGAATTTTTAGAAAAAGATAAAAATGAGAAATTTGATTATAATATAGTAAATGGTTTGATTGAAAATGTTGTTTATGAAAAATTAAAAATTAAAACAACTATGATTGAGTGTTCTATTTCTGAGGATGGATCTGAAATATCTACAAAGTTAGAAGATAAAGGTAACTTTATTTATGAATTCAGTGAAAAAAATGAATTTCATTTATTGAAAAATCTCAAATTTAAATTTTCATTTCTAAATGTTATTGCGAAAACTACTTTTACAAAATTGATGGGAATTGAACCTAAAAATTTTGGAAGTTTATTTTTATTTAAAAATGGATTTAGAATTTTACCTTATGGAGAACCTAATGATGATTGGCTAGGACTTGATCTTAGAAAAACTCAAGGACATTCTAGATTTTTGGGAACTAGAGATATGATGGGAAGAATAGAGATTTATGGACATCAACCTGATTTTAGAGAAGTTACAAGTCGTTCAGAATAACGTTACGTTATCGCAATAAACAAAAAGCCGCTTATGCGGCTTTTTTTAGGAGCAACTATGAAACTGATTGGCACTGTGGCCTCACCTTACGCCCGCCGCATAAGAATGTGGGCACTTGAAAACAAGCTTGATTTA
>CAKZOW010000049.1 GCA_937138345.1 uncultured archaeon
TCTTTACATAGAGAAGTGTGGGATGATTTGACAGAATATATATCCACAATAGATTATTTGAAGTTTTTAATTTCAGACGATACTATCAGAGGATATGCTAAAGATAGACCTAAAGAAGAAGATGGTAGAATTATCGTAGACTTAGTTAAACCTCATATATTAGAGGATATGGATTTCTTTAGGGAAAGAGCTTTATTTTTTCAAGAGAATGGTAAGTATACTAATTTACCTGTTAATTCTAATCCTAAATCAGAATATGCAGCTTTTTGGAAAGAAGAGTTGCGTAGGTGGAAATATGGGTTGGTTAGAGAATCTGATGGTGAATGGATACCCGGAGAATTATATTTTTATTGGAATTATTCACCTATTTATTTAGTTGAAAAATCTAAGGACTCTAAAAGTGGAAGTAAGAAGTCTAAAGGTGAAAGGGTTCGTAAGTTCCCAAAACCTTGGGCTGGAGATTATTTATTTCATCACTATGTCCATCAAGCTAAAGCTGTTGGTAAACATGGTAAATTATTAAAGTGTCGTGGGATTGGGTTTCCTGGTCCCAAAAGTGAACCAGTGTTAACTCCTGATGGATGGAAAACGTATGGAGATATAAAAGTAGGGGATAAACTAATTAATAGAAGTGGTAATCCAACTGAGGTAACTGACATACATGAACAAGGTTATAGAACTTTATATGAAGTAACATTACACGATGGTAGAAAAGTTAGATGCTCTTCTGGGCATTTATGGTCTGTATATGATAAAAATAAGGGAAGTATTAATAAAGATAAACTTTATACATATCCCATAGAAGACATTTTAAAAAATGGACTTCATTGGAATAATAAAAATGGTAATAAATTATATAAATATTACATACCTGATTTATTAGAACCCGTTAAGTTTAGTGAAAAAGAACTACCTGTAGGTCCATATGCATTAGGATTATTATTAGGAGATGGTAGTATGTCAACTTCTGATATTAAGTTAGCGGTACAAGATTCTGATGTAAATGAAACATTACATAATTTATTACAGTCATTAGGAGAAGGGTTTTACACTAAAGGCTCTAATGATAAATCTATAAATTACAAAATAAGAGATTCTATAAAATGTGATATAATAAGATCTAATGGTAGACCATTTCCTAAAGGTGGTAATAGACTTAAAGAAGCTATTAAAACACTTGGTTTAAATGTTACAACAGATCATAAGTTTATACCTACTGTTTATAAATTATCTTCTGTAGAACAGCGAATAGAACTTATAAAAGGTTTAATGGATTCTGATGGTAGTATTAATACTAAAGGATCAATGGAGTTTTCAAATTCAAATAAACAACTATTAGATGATGTCGCTGAGGTATTACGAAGTTTAGGGATTAAATGTACTAAGGGTTTAGGACGACCTGCTCGTAAGAAAATAATAATGGGAACTGAATGTAATATAAAACAAGAGTATCGTTTATATATACAATCCAATATTGACTTATTTAAATTGGTGAGAAAGAGTGCTAGATTTAGACCTGATAAAAAGCTCTATAAGAATACTCCTATAATAGACATTAAACCTATTTATGATGGAGAAGATTCAGTATGTTTTACGGTAAATGATGAAGAGCATTTGTATTTAAGTACTGATTTTGTACCTACTCATAATAGTTATAAATGTGCTTCATGGAGTCCTAGGAATATGTATATATATCCAGGATCTGGAAATCCAAACTTCCATTTAGCATCAGAGAAAGGATTCTTATCTGGGGATAAAGGGATCTTTGGTAAAGTTATTGACTGTTTAGATTGGATTGCTCAACATACACCTTTTTCTAAGTTAAGGCTTACAAATGGTGTTAAGAGTATGGAAATACAATTAGGATATCAAGATGATTATGGTGTACGTAAAGGATTATTATCTTCAGTATATGGTATATCATTAAAAGATAATCCTGAAAAAGCAAGGGGTATTCGTGGACCTCTAATTCATTACGAAGAAGATGGTTTATTCCCTAACTTAGAAACTGCTTGGGGTGTAAATAGAAAAGCAGTGGAAGATGGTGATGTAGCATTTGGATTTATGTTGGCTGGTGGAACTGGGGGTTGTGTTACTGCTGGTAATAAAGTATGGAATAATAAAGGAGAACTTGTAAATATTGAAGATTTAGATGTTAAAGATGGCATAATTGGGTTTAATGGCACTGGGTATTCTAAAGAAGATATTACATATTGGCAAAAACCTACTAATAAAGAATGTATTAAGATTGTAACCAATACTTTACGTGAAATAGAATGCAGTACAGATCATCCTATTTACACTTTAATAAAGCGAGAGAGAACTAGTAACACGTATGATTTTAAAGCTGCTGAGGATTTAATTATAGGGGATACTGTTGGAGTTATAAACAGTGTTGATATTTTTGGAAGTGTTAAAATGTGGAACCCAAGGTTAGTAGGATTACTAATAGGAGATGGTTCATATGGATATAATAATAGTGTAACATTATCAAATTGCGACGTTAAGGTTTTAGAGTATGTTGAAGATAACTTTGATACTAAAACAAGTGTTGAAAGACCTACTAAATGCGGAAGGGTATATAAAGAGATTGGTATCAGAGGTATTAGACCCGAATTAAGAAAACTAGGTATAATAAACCAGACTAAGAATGATAAAACATTGCCTCATAATTTACAACAGTATAATAGAGAGGATATTTTAGAACTCATAGGAGGTTTTTATGATGCTGATGGATATGTTAATATACGTAAAACATCTAAGGGAAGAGATTTACTTGAAATATCTTTGAGTTCATCTTCTAAATCATTATTAGAAGAAGTTAGATTAACCTTAAATAAATTTAATATACATGGTAAGATTAGAAAACGTCTACCTAGATTATATAAAAAAGGTCCTATAAAAGATGTTAATCCTTGGTATGAATTTGTAATAGCTGATTGTAGAAGTGCTGTAAATTTTGTAGACAATATAACATTGTTATGTGAGCATAAACAAGATAGACTTCTGCAAATTAAGGAAGTTTTTTCAACTAAAAAACCAAATTCTAGGGAAACTGACTTCAGAACTGAGAAAATTATAAGTATTGAAAATGTGGGTATTAAACCAGTCTATAATTTAACTGCTGGTAATACAAATACCTATTTAGTAAATGGTATAATAACTCATAATACTGAAGGAGCTTCATTTGAAGGGTCTGAAAAATTATTTTATAAAGCTGAGGCTTATAATATATATTCTGTACCTAATGTATTTGATAAAAATGTTGGAGGTGCTACAAATTGTGGATACTTTTGGGGAGCTTATATGAATCGTAATGGATGTTATGATGAAACGGTTGGTGAGTCGGATGTTATAAAAGCACTTATAGAAATATTAAAGGATAGATTTATAGTAAAATACAATTCATCAGATCCAAAAGCCATTACTCAAAAGAAAGCTGAGGAGTGTATTACACCGCAGGAGGCTGTATTAAGAGTTGATGGTACAATATTTCCTGTGGCAGATTTAAAAGATTACTTAGAATCTATATTTCCAAGGAAAGAATCATTTTTAGCGGAGCATTATGTGGGAGATTTAATATATAATGAAAAAGGTGGTGTTAAATGGACCCCTAATCCAGATTTATACCCAATTAGATCATATTCTAATGTGCCTGCTAATAAACGTGGTGCTGTTGAAATATTTGAAATGCCTAAGAAGAATGGTAGGGGTGAAATAGCTAGTGGTAGATATATAGCAGGTATTGACCCTATTGATGCTGATACAGGTACATCATTATTCTCCGTGTTAGTAATGGATACATTTACTGATAGAATAGTTGCTGAATATACAGGTAGACCTAGAACAGCTAAGGATGCTTATGAAATAACATTAAAGTTGTTATTAATGTATAATGCCCAAGCTAACTACGAGAATAACTTAAAGGGATTGTTCAGTTATTTTGATAGTAAGAATGCTCTTTATTTATTATGTGATACTCCGCAAATTGTTCGTGATATGGAGTTAACTAAGGCTACAAATGTATACGGAAACAAAAGTAAAGGGTGTCACGCAAATGCTAGATTAAATAGTTGGGGTAGGTTACTTCAAGTAGACTGGTTATTAGCTCGTATAGATAAAGATAATGATGA
>CAKZOW010000050.1 GCA_937138345.1 uncultured archaeon
ACAAACATTTAATAATATGAACTATGTCATTACTCTATGAAAAGAAAACTTGTTCAACAAGGAAATAATGGATTTACAATTAGTTTACCAAAAAAATGGATAGTTGAAAACAATCTCAAAAAAGGTGATGAAGTTTCAGTAATATCACATAATGAAAATCTAATTATTAATCACTTTAATCCAAATTCTAAAATAAAACATTTAATTATAAATACAGATGATAATACTGCAATAAGAATAGCTATTTCAAACGCTTATCGTATGGGATATGATAAAATTTATTGTAAGCACACAGATAACAATAAACTAAAAATAAAAGAACTCTCTGACTTGCTTCTTTTAGGGTTTGAAAATTTTGAGGAAGATAAGAACACAATTATTTTAGAAAATATGTTTTTAAATGATATTGAAAAACTAGATAATATTTTGTATAAGTATTTTCTACTATTAGATAATATTTTTAAAAAAGTCCTAGAAGAAGATATCTCACAATACATCAAAGAAATTGATAAATACACTAATTTTTTCAAAAGAGCAATAAATAATTTAATTTTATTTCCTAAACAAAAATTTTTTTTTTGGACATTAATAACTGAATTAAACCATGCTGCAAAAATTTGTCTAAAAATTCAAAACATAGAGAAAGAAAGCGAAAATAAAAAATATTGTGTTGAAATGAAAAAAAATATCTATTTAATATATAGTATTATAAAAAACGGTTTTTTTGATAAAAAAGGAAATGAATTAGAAACAATTAGAAAAATACAGCAAAAATATTTTGAAGATATTGACATAGAATTTTTTCAGAAATATAACCCAATTATAACATCGCATTTTATGACAATAATAAGGATGCTATATATGGCATCAAGTCCACTTAGTTCAATAATAAAAAAAGAAAAATCAGAGTAATTTCTTTAAACGTTTTAGTTCCATCTCCGCCTGTGTTATCAAGCCAAATTTTGTATAAGCTATAGTTCCTCTAATTAAATTAGTCATCTCATGTGCTTTAAGATTAATTGGAAGCACTACTGAGTTTCCAACACCCCAATTATAATACTGAGATACTGTATCTCTTAATAAATTATATCCAAAGCTAATTTCCTCTTGAGACATATAAGCTGAAAGTGAAGATAAAGATAATATACCATTTCCCCTAATACCCCTAGGATCAATAAATTTAAGAATACCTGCCTCAGAGTATACATTTGAGTCATATAAGTTACCATGGAGCAATGTCTCATGTTGGTTTAACTCACTCAATCCATCACCTAGAGAAGTTGACAATCTCGAATAAATATTTAATAAACTATCAAATTCTCTAGAAGTAGAGACTAAATTTAGTCTATCTCCTAAGGAATCCTTCTTTTTTCTTAAAGAATCATTTGATTTGTAAACTTCATGATCAAAATGATTTAAGTCTTCCTTAATTGTTCTCTCGAAAATAATTGGTGCTAAAGCTAAATCAAAGAGTCTCTCCACTAAAACAATATTTTTAATAACTCTTCTATCCTGATATTTTTTAAAAAAAGTATTTCTAAGTTGGAGAAAGGAATTTATAGCATCCTCTTGTAATTTATCTTTTGGAATAAAACTTTCATTGATATGATATGTACATAATAAAGAGAGGTCTTGTCCAGTAATTTCTCTCAAATCATGTGTTCCATGTAACTGTGGATGCATAATACTTAATGGATTTGGAAATGATTCTCCATCAACTTCAATAGGTAAATTTGCTAAAGCAATATATCTCTCCTGATCTTTATTTTTCTTTGTAGCATCAATTTTTAAGTAACCATAGGTTCCAATGTCATCTAGTTTTAATTCTAAGACATTTAATTTTGAAGAAGAGTCAGGCATTTTTTTAGAAATATCTAATGCTAAATCTAAGGACAGAGAAACTAAATTTTCTTGTGTAATTGGATCTACGAAGTCTTTAAAAAAGGATCTTAATTTTTTTTCCCCATCACCAATTAAATTTAAATCTGAGTTCTCTTGATTTATTTCCCTAGCTAATGAACGGTAAAATCTATACTCTGATTCGAAAAGACCTGAAAAAACATAATAATGTGAAAGAGATAGTAAAGGATCTATTTGATTATCAATAAAAAGAGAATTCGCATTTAAAGGTAAATTTCTTCTTAAAATTAAATCAATTCTAGAAAAAAATTTTCTTTGTTCTTTTAAATTCAAATTACTATCATCTAACATTGACAATAAAGACCTAACTGATTGATATCTAGACTCTTCTAAAGAATTTTGAAGCTTTAGAACATACATTTTTTCTTTAAAGAAATGAAGTATTTTTTTCAATTTAGATGGTGATCTAAGCGAAGATACTGTTTGCATCACCTCATTTTGAAAAGTATTGTCCAACATAGAAGACATCAAATTTTGAAAAGCATCATAACTAAGGGTAGACGAGTTTGGTATTGTAAAATCATCTTGAAATTGGGGAATAGTATGAGGTTTTAGAGTAATCAATATTTCTTCCAAACTCGAATATTTAGAAAAAGCTATTTCGTTCTTTTGTTTTTTCTCCCTCGATTGTAAAAGAAACAACCTAATCATCTCCAATAATTTTCTATTCATGTTCATTATTTGAAAAATCATTCAATGTAAAAATATTAGCTTCCGGAATCAACTTCCCTAATCTAAAAACATCATACATTCCTGCAAAAACTATCAAATTTCTAGATTTTTTAATATGTTCTTTAAGTCTGGTGTATTTCTTTTCATTAAAAAAAGGAAGATTGCTACACTTTGATTCTATTTCTTCATAAATTGGAGCCATCACATCAAAGTTATATTGAAAATTATCTAAAACATATTGTGTTGCCTGCAATTCCCCCTCCACTCCCGAATCTAATATACTCTCAATTGCATGTTTTACTTCAGGATGAGTTGATAAATTTTTATGCCTTAAATCATCAATTGTAGAATGCATAGCTCCTAGTTCTAGAGAATTTGTCTTCATAATAAAATACTTCACTAACACCCCATAATCAGATGACAGAGTTTCTAATGTTGTTTTTAAATTTGGAGCTCTATGGGAGATAACTTCTGATGCCCGGTTCCTAATCACTTCGTAGGATGGGGAAAAAATACAATTACTTTGATGAAAATAAGAATGATTTGGTGAAGAATTATTTCCTATTAAAAGTGCTCTTTTAGTACGTAAATTCGAGAATACTGATGAAAGCCTTGACTCTAAAAATAAGTCTTTTTGAGATAAGGCAACAAAATTAAGATTAGGATTTAACATTTTAAATAAAGATATTATATTATTTGTTTCTTATTGTTTTTAAATCTTTTCTTTGTTGTCACTATAAGATACGACAAAAAAATAGATTTATAAATAAACAAATATAACCTAAGATATGTTACATCAAAATATCTCTCATACATATGGAGAAAATACATTTTATAGTTCAAACCCCACTATTTCAAAAAAAAGAAATACTACAAAAAGTTCTAGAGGGAAAACTCTAGAACATATCCAAGAACTAAAAGAAAAATATATCTCTTCAAGTGAAAAAGAAAAAGAAAATATTCAAAAAGAACTATTGAGACTTCAGAAAATATGGTTTACCAAACATGGAAA
>CAKZOW010000051.1 GCA_937138345.1 uncultured archaeon
CATGTAGCAGAAGAATTACTTAAAAGAGGAGATAGTGTTATAGGAATTGATGAAGTTAATGATTATTATAACATTAAACAAAAAAAAGAAAATCTGAAAATTTTAGAAAAATATGAAAATTTTAAATTTTTTAAGAAAAATCTTGCAGAATTTAAAGATATAAAACAAATATTTGAAGGTGAAAACATAGATTATATTGCTCATTTAGCAGCAAGAGCAGGAGTTAGACCATCAATTGATAATCCATTTATTTATGAAGAGTCAAATGTTAAAGCAACATTAAACTTATTAGAACTAGGTAAAATATTTGGTATCAAAAATTTTGTTTTAACATCATCATCTTCAGTTTATGGAAATCAACAAAAAGTTCCTTTTTCTGAAAAGGATGTTGTAGATACTCCTATCTCGCCTTATGCGGCTACAAAGAAATCTTGCGAATTAATTGCATATACATATTACCACCTGCATAAGTTAAATGTAAATGTTATTAGGCCATTTACCATATATGGCCCTAGAAGTAGGCCTGACATGGCGCCATTTTTATTTACAAAATGGATCTCATCAGGTGAGAAAATAAAAAAGTTTGGAGATGGTACAACTCAGAGAGATTATACATATATTGATGATTTTGTAGAAGGTTTTATCTCTGCTTTGGATACTCCCCTTGGATTTGAGATATTTAATTTGGGTAATAAGACACCAGTATCATTGAACAAGTTTATAGAAACCATTGAAAATATTACTGATAAAAAAGCGAAAATAGAACATCTACCAATGCAACCTGGAGATGTAGATAAAACGTATGCAGATATATCTAAAGCAGAGAAATTACTAGCATATAATCCAAAAACATCTATTGACGAAGGATTAGAGAAACTCTGGATATGGTATAAAGAAAATACTACTCAATAATTTTTTGATAACTATTTAAAAATTTCTTTTTAATTTCTACATTTGAACAACCTATGACTCCTTCAAGCATTGTCCTGTTTTGAAGATCATAAACTAATGTATTACCATTTCTATCGAAAATATACCCTCCGGCCTCTTCTAAAATAACATGAGCTGGCAGAGCATCCCAAATTCCAAGTCCAGGAGTTGAATAAAAACACAAATTAGCATCACCATATGCTATAGCTGAAAATTTAACCCCAATTGATCCCATAGGTTTGAATCTAGCAATATCCATTTGATCCACTATTTTTTTATCTTGTTCTTTGAAATTATTCCTAGAAGTTACTAAAGTAATTTGCGAGTCTGAATTATCAACTTTTAATACTGTTGTTTTTGAATTTTTGGTCATATATGAACCCTCACCTACTTTAGCACTAAAACAAATACTAGTTACTGGAATATATACTAAGCCAAAAAGAGGTTTGTTATCCTGTATAAGACCAATCATTATTGAGAACTCTCCTGTTTTTTTTACAAAATCCTTAGTACCATCAATTGGATCGATAACCCATACTCTAGAAGTATAACTTGAAGGTATTTTGTCATCTTCTTCAGAAATAATTGAATCTCCTGGGAAATTTGTTTTGATAAAATGAGTTAACTCTTTATGAACTAGCAAATCTGCTTGAGTCAGAGGAGAATTATCACTTTTTATTTCATGTGAAAAATCAGAATTATAAATTTCTAAAATTTCCTTAGATAGCTTTTCTAAGAAAGGAAGAAAAAGTTGTGTTTCTTTTATCATAGAAACAATAAAAAAAAATTAGTTTAAAAAGATAAGTACTAATTTGAAGAATTAGCTTGAACTAAATCATCTTCTGAGATTGTAAATTCAACTGAATTTACTAATGAAGAATTTTCTTGAATTAATTCTCCAAAGTTTGTTTTCCAAATACTTACCTTTCCAGCAGTTTGAGTTTGTGTTGTATGAAATTCTTCAAAGTACTGAGTACCTAAACCATCTAAATAGTAGAGTTTTGTAAATAATGAAGTTCCCAGAGGTGCCTGAGTTACCATTGCTTGGAATCCTTGTGCATTTTGAGTAATCATTAAATCAACTTGTCCATTTTCATCATTTTCAATTACTCTGAAATCACTAGGACTTGGAAGAATCACATTTCTAATTGAGTATTGGAATACATCCGGATTTTCAACAACTCCAGTTAGAAGATTAATTTCTAATTGACCTCCACAAAGAAGAGTTAAATTTTGTAATTCACAACCAATATTTTCTCCATAAGATGGATAAGGTGCAAACCATTGATTAATTAAATTCTCCCTATTAATATTTTGAGTTGAAGCAGTAACATCAATTCCTTTTAATTCGTTTACATACCCTTCAATTAATGAAATATTTTTGTCTAATACTGTTGCCATGTCTTGAGCAGAGGATGTTTTATAATTATCGTGAACATATTTTTTAGTAAAGTCCCATGAACCCCAGTGAGCCCAAACTGGAGCTTTACCTACCATATCTCCTGAAGTAATTACTAAATTTTCCCTAGGTTTTTCACAGTGAAGGAATCCCATAATCGAGTCAATATCTTCTTGAGTAAAAGAGTAGTATTTGTAATTTGCAATAATTTCTCTTTTTTCTTCAACTGTTTTTCCAAATGTTTCATAGAGCATTTCATTAATGTGAACTCCACCTGTTGGATCTTGTGAAATATCAAATGCCGTATTGAATGCCTCATTTCCACCACAAGTAAGCATTCTTAAAATATCAACAGATACTAACTCATCTTCTTCTAAAAGAAGTTTCCCTACCCAATGTGATCTTGGAGTACCCTGAGAACCTCCATCAAAAGTAACTCCTCTATTTCCAACTGCTGCAAAAAAGTGACCAAAGTCCCACCATGATGTAATAATAGCATCCTGGCTTGTTTCATTATTAATTTTATACATTGCTGAGTACCATGCATCATCAAAATTAGGTGTTGCAGAATTACCAATTGCATATGCTTGATTATACATTGGAGAGAATACTAGAGCAAACAATAATGAGATTATAACAAATCCTGGAAGTTGTTGTTTTACTTTATCTTTAATATTAAATTCTTTTGTTGTAAAACTATTGATACTTTGAGCAATGTAATAAAATCCTGAACCTGCTGCAATTGCAAATGCTGGAGCTAAGAGTAGAATAAATCTTACTCCATTAAGACTCATATAAATTGTACCAGCCATCCAAATAGTTAGAAGCATGGAAATAAAAATTTTAAATGATGTATTTTTTCCAAATAAAGCCACTAAATAAGCTAAAGCTACAGGTAAGAAGAGTAGAGCAATAAATACTAATTTTTGGTTTTGAGCAAATGAGGTAATAACATCACCCGTTACCATTAATACAAAATAAATAACTGAGAAAATAATTACTCCAAGTGCTCCATTTTTAACTTGAGATTCTTCTTTTTTAAAATCTAAAATTAATAATACTAAACCTAAAAGAGCTAAAATTGTAATAAATTCTCCTCCAATACTTGAAATAATTTGAGCAAATGAAGCAGGATTTAATTCTGCAATGGATGATTCAATATTTGGCCAAATATTAGTTGATGAAATAGCTGCAAATTTAGTCAAACCATTAAATGCACCCAAGTAAGCTCTTTCAAAAAGATTTAAACCTGAGATAATCATAGTAAAAAAATAAGATCCAATTATGAAAATTACCATAGAAATTAATGAATCTGTGACTAAATTTTTTTTAAATAAACTCTTTTTTTCTAAAAGAGAAATAACTAAATTATAACCTAAATATGAAACTAATGAAAGTATTACAAATACAAAGATAAACCAAGCAGAATTCCAAGTCCACATGAATAATCCTAAAAAGAAAGAAGATAAAATAACAAAAAAGTACTTTAAAGATTTATTTGTTGTAACAAATGATCCTACCAGTCCTGCTACAACTAATAGGGGAAATAAAACATTATAAGCATCAGTATCTACAAAACCAGCAGTCGTTCTTGATACAAATGTCCCAACAGATACCAGAAGTAAAGCTGAGAAAAAAGCCACAATGTTATTTGAAAATGATCTAACAATGATAAAAATTGGGATTACTGAGAGTGTTGCAATTAATGCTGAGAGTGTGAAAATAGAAGATGCGTTTTCTGAAAAAGATGAGGATTCAGTAATACCTGAACTTTTTAACATCTGAGCCTCTAACCAAATATGAAAATCAAGAGGTTTTACTTCTGAAACTGAAGGTGCTTTTTGTCTTGTTTCATAACCTACACCATCAATAATTTCATCACCTGTTGTTCCTGTTAATGCATAGTTTTCTGCATATCTCATAAAGAAGTAAGGATCAATTGCAGTTAAATAAGTATTACCATTATCATCTTGAAATGCTGATTTTGCTTGCTCTGCTTGAGCTTCAATTAAATCATCAAGAATTATTTCTTGTCCTTGAAATGATAATACTCCTGTTTCTAGAACTTCAACATATCTTTTTGCAGCTTCTTCTTGCAGAAATTGTTGATTTTGTACATTTGGATATTGCGCTTGAATATCTTGAAGAATTAATTGCTGAACTTGTGAATAAATATTTTGTTCAACTCTCTCTTCCATACCATCAAGAGTAACAGAAGAAGATCTTACATCATATGCGTAAAACATAGCGATGAAAACTAAAATAACACTTATCATTAAAGAAAACATCATCTTGTTTTGAGTAAACAAAGATGTTTTAGAAGTGTTTTCAACTTTTTTTGAAGTTGTTTTGGCGGTTTTTTTAGTGTTAGCCATTCTTTTATTAAATTGAAAAGATAAAACTTTATAAAAGTTATTGATTGATTTTTTGTATGAAATATATTGAGGAAGCTATTATTTTATTTGATGAACTTAAATCATCTATTGAAAAACTAAAATCCAATTTGGATGATAACTTCTCTAATTCAATTAATCTTATTCTCAATTCATCTGGAAGACTTATATTTATGGGAATTGGGAAATCAGGGCATATTGGTAAAAAAGCAGCAGCTTCTTTTGCAAGTACTGGTACTAACTCCCAATTCATTGATCCAATTCATGCTCAACACGGAGACTTTGGTATGATATCTAATCAAGATATTGTTATTCTCCTATCACATAGTGGAAATACAAAAGAAATGATTGACATCTTACCAACTTTAAATAATATAGGAGTTAAAACTATTGCTATTACTTCAAACCCAAGTTCAAAATTAGCTAGTTTTTCTAACTATCATATAAATACATTAGTAAAAAAAGAAATTTGCCCCCATAATTTGGCACCCACTACTTCTACCACAATTACTCTTACAATTTTAGATATCATTATGGTAATATTAATGAAAGAAAAAAAATTTAGAAAAGAAGAATTTGCATTATTTCATCCTGCAGGAAGCTTGGGAAAAAAACTTTTACTTAAAATACATAATATATTAGAATATAATACTGATCATTTAACTCTAAGTAGTTCATTTTCTGAAGTTGTATCCATGATAAGTTCGATTAAAAAAGGTGCTGTTACTGTCATAGAACAAGGAGATATTATTGGAATCATAACTGACGGAGATATAAGAAGAGCTATGGAGAAATTTAAATCTGAAGTATTTTCAGTAACTATTGAAGAAATTATGACTAAAAATCCCAAATGTGTTCAAGAAACAGATCTAGCTGTTGATGTATTAACTACTATGGAAGCATACAATATTACTTCAATTCCAGTTCTAAAAGGAGAAGAGTATGTTGGAATAATTAATATTCATGACTTATTAAAAGAGGGGTTGAAATGAATAGGCAAATTTTTGCAAGAAGAATCTTCTGAGAATTCTACATGATAAAAATTATATTATTAATTTCCTATATATTTTGTTTGATTAATTTTAAGTCTTCTAAAAGGTTTTTCTTCAGTTATTTCTTCATGAACATGAGCGCAAATACCAGGAGTTCTTGAAATAATAAAAAATATTTTTCCTGTTGTATAATTAAAACCTAAATCTAGCACCAATGCTGCAATCATCCCATCTACATTTAAACAGAACTTCTTTCCTTTTTGTTTGAAAATCTCATTTTCCACTTGAAAAGCTATTTCTGAATACTTACCTGCCAAACCTAATTCTTGCGCTAAAGCAAACAACTTCTTAGTTCTTGGGTCAGATTCTTTGTAAATTTTGTGTCCAAATCCTGGCAATCTTATTTTTTTATCAAGGTATTTTTTAACCAAATTACTTACATCAAGAGTAGATGAAAATAACTTTGCTGCATCTTCGATAGCACCTCCGTGATAATCACCTAGTGCCATAATTCCTGCTGCAACTGATGAATTTAACGAATTACCTCCGGAAGCAACTGATCTTGCCGAGATAATAGAAGGAGGAGCAATTCCATGATCAATACAAGATACAAAAATAGCATCTAAAAGTTTTGATTCGTTTTCATTGGGCATTCTTCCTTTAAGTAAAAGGTAAATCATTGAAGAAAAAGAGATTTTTCCTATCAAATTCTCATGATCGAATCCTCTTATTGTTGACTCTTCTTCAGTAAAGTTTGAGATTTTTGTTTTCCATTCCATTTTTATTTTTTTTCTAATACACTTTTTACATAATCTATTATTTGATGATGTTGATTTACAACCATAACACCATTTTTCTTAAAATAATTTACTTTAGATTCATAAGTAGTTTCTTTTCCTTCTAGTATAGCTCCGGCATGACCCAGGCTTACTTGAGGTAACTGTTGAGCAAATTTTCCAGAAACATATGCAATCACAGGCTTTGAGATATTTGATTTGATAAATTCAGCTGCCTTTTTTTCATAAAGTCCGCCAATTTCACAGAATAAAACAATCACTTTAGTTTGATCATCTTTTTCAAATAATTCTAAAATGTCACAAAAATCACTACCCGAAATCGCATCACCACCTATCCCAACTACTGTAGAGGTGCCAAAACCTGCTTTTTTTAATATCATCGCAGTTTCTGAGCACATTCCACCACTTTTTGAAATAATCCCTACTGGTCCTTGAGTAAATTGTATGTTTGAATTGCCTCCAATACTTCCCACTTTAGACTTCTCCGGAGAAATAATTCCAATTGATGAAGGTCCTACTAAAGTTGCACCATATTTTCTTGCACATGAAATCATTACTGCACAATCTTGAATTGGAACTGTCTCAGTAATTAAAACAACAAGTGAAATTCCATTCTTTATTGCTTCGAGTACAGAATCTTTTGCTGAAAGCGGAGGTACATAAATAACTGATACATTTATATCTGGAAAAACCTCTACAGCTTCACGAACTGAATCATAGACAGGCCTATTTTCAATAAGATCACCTCCTTTTCCTGGAGTCACTCCACATAAAATAGTAGTCCCATAGTCTATCATTTCTTTAGTAGCTTTAGAACCTTCCTTTCCTGTAATTCCTTGGACTAAAACTCTAGAATGCTCATCTATAAGTATAGCCATTTTATAGGCCTCCCTCCATTTTTTTAATATAATAATTAGCAGATGCTTCAACAATTTCTTTTGATGCTACAGATATTGGAATAGAATCATCATAAACTTTTATGTTTAAATTTTTTTTTGTTTTAATCTTTTCAATATAATCCAAGGCTTCTTCAAAACCAGGACCTGCTCTTCTAATTAAGATTGGTATGTGAAGATCTTCTTTTACTATTTCATCGATTATTGCCTTTAATGTTACATCAACTCTCGTAAAATTTGCACGACCACCAACTATAAAAATACCATTTAAACCCTTTTTTTTTAAAATAACTTTTGTCAATAATGAGACTTTTTCTGCAGGAGGATTCCCGCTATATTCTGTAAAATTTGCTGGTTTTCCTCCATGAAGGATAACTGAATCAATAGCAGTTATACTAGCTCCTCCTCCTGAAGATAATATTGCAATGTCACCATCAAGTTCAATGAAAGTTCTTCCACAAACACCACGATAATCACCCTCATCAATTAATGAAGCTTCTAACTCTAAAGCAGTTTTCTCTAGAGTACCATTCCTCATAGGAAAATTGAAATTTTGTCTTTTTAATGCATCATCATCAAGAACCATAACACAATCAAGAGCAACCACCTCAGAATTATTTGTAATAACCAAAGGATTTATTTCAACCATTTTAACATCATTTTCAATAAAGCAGCGATACAACTTTAAAATTTCATTTGAAATCAATAAAATTTCTTTACCTTTAAATCCTGCTTCAATTGAGAACTCTCTTGCCCGAAATAAATCAATACCTTCAATAATATCAATTTTAAATTTATATATGTCATTTTCAGGAACAATTTCAATATCAACACCTCCTGACCTAGAGAGGATTAATAATAATGATCTCTCATATGAATCAAATAATAAACTAATATAATACTCTTTTTTGAAATCAATTTTCTCTTCAATTAAAATTTCATTTACATCCTCACCTAGTATCTTTGAATTAAAAAGAGAAAGCATTTTTTTTTTCCCTTCTGCTGAAGATTTCGGAAATAAAATAGCACCATTTTTAGCTCTCCCATTGGATAGAATTTGAGCTTTAATAACTTTGTTTTTCGTGTTGTAATCTGTATTTATATCTCTATTATGAACAATAATTGAATTGGGAACTTTTATTCCATATTTTTTTAATAAAGGTTTACTCTCAAATTCTTTAAGTTTCACATAAAATTATCTTTTTTACAGTATTTAAATATTTTTATTTACTTCATAACTAATTTATCAAAAAATCCCCCTTTAAAGATAGACCAATTCTTTATTTTAGATAGTAATGATGAACTAAAATATACATCTTTTAAGTAATTTAGCAAAGGAATTTCAATGAATTTATATACTAATATACCAAGTGTTAATCCTACAAAAATAAGAAAAAAACCATAAACATAATATTGAATTATTTCAGTATTTCTAGTAATATTTAACATAAATAGATCATAAAATATCCTATGAGATAAATAAATTGAATAAGATGAATTGGCAATAAGAAATAAAAAATTATTTAATTTAAACTCATAATGTTTTTCATAAAATAATACTGCATATACCATAATAAGTGCTGGTATTCCAAAAGTCAAAAAACGATATTGTAGAAAACCTAGTTCATTAAAAAAGTTAGAATATGTAAATATTGATATAAAGAACCCAATTAAAAATATTCCAAAATATGCTTTTTTTGAAAACCTAAATGAGCTTTTAGTATTCACATACATATAATATAAAATGATTCCAAAAATAAATTCTAAAAAGTGTCCATATGCTCTTTCAGGAAATAAAAATATATCAACTATTAAAGAAGAGACAAGGAGAAAAATAACAATAAAATAACTTGTAAACTTATATGAGAGAAATAGTGCAATAGAACATATTAAGTACAAGAAAAATTCATATTGAAGTGTCCAACCCACTCTCAATATTGGAGCTCCTAGTTCTATAAAAAATAAACTTTTTATGATATTTAAGATAGATAATTCTGTTAAGCTCAATCCCAATATTATGAAAATAAATGTCATTAGCCAATATAGAGGAAGAATTCTTATTATCCTTAGAGACATAAACTCAAAAGGATTTCTTTTCTTCTCTTTTATTATATACAACATAATAAAACCACTGATAATAAAAAAAATATCTACTCCAATACCTCCCCAATTATCAAAAGCATGTACCCATAAAACTGCAAATACTGCAAATGCTCTCAAAAATTGTAATGAATATAACATTAAAAAAAATAAAAAAATTGTCTTTAAAATATTTTGTATTAAAAAATAATAATATATCTTTTTAAATTAAGTAAAATATAATCTAATATAATGATTAAAAAGTATAGAGAACCATTTTCTAAATTGTATGACAATATTAAAGAAAATGAAAATTATAAAAATGTATTCTGGATTTATTTTTTCTCATACCTTGCTGCACCTCTTGCATACATAATTAAAATTATTTTTGCTAGAAACTTAACCTTAGAAGAGTTTGGTCTTCTCTATAGTATAATTGGTTTTTATCTTATGTTATCTATTTTTGTAAATTGGGGTCTACCCCAAACATTTAATTATTATGGTGTAAAGTATTTTGAACAGAATAACTATAAAAAGTTTAATAACTTAATCTATTTTTCATTTATTTTTCAATCTATTATAACAATAGTATTAATTATATTGATAATAATTTTAAATAAATATCTTGAGAGTACTTATTTCTCTTATGAAAACTCAAATAAATATTTGCTAGGGTTCATTATATACTTTATTTTCTTGAATCTAAATGCAAACTTAAAGCATATTTATATCTCTCTTGGAGAGGTAAAAAAATTCAAAACAATTGAAATTAATATATTACTATCTAGCATTATACTAATTCCTATAATTTTATTAAATAGTAATATTATAAGTGCAATAATTATCCTAACAATACCACAAATAATAGTTTTCATATATTATTTTATTTTACTTTTTAAAATAAACAATAAAATAAAAATTGTTAAAAATAAAATATGTACTCTTGAAAATAAAAAAATACTATCTTATTCTACAAATATTTTCTTAGGAGTAGCAGCATTATTATTAATAACAAGAATAGATATAATTATTATTACCAAATTCATAGGAGTTGTAGAAGTTGGTATTTATGAAGTTATTTTTTCAATATCTATGATAATTGCCACATTAATTTTACCAATATTACAAGTTTTATTTCCAAATATTAGTAAGTATGAAAAAGAAGTTAAAATCGTTAGAAGTATGATTTTTAAATCATATTCGCTAATTATATTCCTATCATTGATAATAATTACCCCCATATTTATTTTTTCAGAAGAGATCATATCTTTTTTGTTTGGAAACTCTTTCGTTAATTTTTCAATTGAAACTAAAATAATGATAATAGCAATATTTTTTTACATAATCTTCCAGAGTAATTTTTCTATTCTTTCTGGATTAAATGAACTTAAAAAAAGAAATCTTATTTTGTTAATTGGAGGAACTTTAAATATTATATTAAATATATTGTTGATAAAGAAACTCGGATTCATAGGTGTTTTTATTTCAACATTAATAGTTTTTATTTTTCTATCAATTACAACATCTATGCTTGTTTATTATAGAATAAAACTACAGAAAACATAAGCTTATAAATATAATATTAACGAAATTAGTATGAATCTTAAAAAAGATAAAATAATCAAAGAAAATAGTTTTTTTAATGAAAAAGTTTATTTTGATAAGAAAAGAGAACTGATATTCACACATATTGAAAAAAATAAAGACTTAACTCCATTTTATGAAGATAAATACTATAAATCCTTTTATAGGCATAACTTTTTGAAAAAATCATTTAATTTAATTTTCGAAAAATTAAATATATTGGATAACCAGTATGTTTCTGATATCTCAAAAATTAAAGAATTTTGTCCTAGTATGAAAAATAAAAAAATTCTAGAAATTGGATGTGGTCAAGGAAAATTAGTTAAAAACTTTCATATGAAAAATATAAATATCTCAGCAATTGAATTAGATAAAAAAAATGTTAAAGAAATAAATTCTATATTAAAAAAAAAAGTTGTTAAAAATATTAACATCGAAAATGAAAAGATAGAAGAAAAATATGATATAATTATATTAAGACATGTATTAGAACATTTTAAAAATCCCACCCAAGTACTAAAAAAAATTAAAAAAAATTTGTCCAAAGATGGTATAATATATGTCAATGTTCCCTATTGTGAAAATAAAAAAGTATTAGATGAATCTATAATGAATCATCCACATATTTTTCATTTTTCAAAAAAAAGTTTAAGAAATTTAATTGAAGAATCTGATTTAAAAATCATTTACTTGAACTGTTTTGGTTTGATTACGAGAAATATATTTAAACTTTTTTTTTATAGACTTTTTAATAGAAATAATTATATTAATAGAGGAAAAAAATCTGAACATTTAGTTGCAATAATTAAAAATGAATAAGGATAAGCTGATCAGTAGTAGTAGTTTTTTAGAGTCTCCAGTATATTATGATGAGGATAAAAAAATATATTTCAATTACATAGGTAATAAAAAAGACCTTAGTAAATATTATGAAAAAGAATTTCATCAACGAAATATAATTAATAATACTTTTAGAAATATAGCTAATAAAATATTTGAAAAAATTAGATTTGGAAGTCCATATAACATATTTGACTTAAATCATATAAAAAAAAATTACAGTATTTCTAAAAACTCTAAAATATTTGAAATTGGTCCTGGGAAATGTGATAATTTAAAATTTATGAAAAGTATTGGATATGACATTAAAGGTATTGAAATGGATAAATCTATTGTTTCAAAAGTTAATTCTCAATACAATAAAGAAATTCTAATTTGTGGAAACTATGAAACAGAAATTATAAAGGAAAAATATGATGTAATTATTTTAAATCACGTCCTCGAACATTTTATTAATATTGAATTAGTAATTGATAAATTAAAGAATAACCTAAGTGAAAATGGTATTGTATATATTAGAGTCCCTAACTGTTTATCTAAAAAAGAATTAAAATATTCTATTGACAAATGCCCACATACATTCCACTTTACACCATCAGGGATAAAAAAAATATTTGAGGATAAAAATTATAGTATAATTAATATCGGAACTTACTCAAGAATAAATTCTGGTTTGATTTATGCATTTTTCTTAAAACTTTTTCAAAAAGAAGGCTTAATAAAAAAAAATAAAAATACTGCTACGGATATTGTTATGATAGTTTCTAAAAATGATAAATAAAAAAATTAATAAATATCTAAAAATAAAAAATGAGATAAATTTTTTAGACTCTTTTCTAATTGGAAACTCTATTTCTCAAAATATTATTAAATACCTAAACTCAGATTTTAATTCAATTAAAAAAATAATATTTTTGACATTTTTCATACAAACGCCTAAACTTATTAAGTTTAATGATAGTAAAAAATTGATATTAATTCTTCATCAAAATAGAGATGACTTAAACCAACAAACTAAAAACATACATAAAGAAATAAAAATTAATCCGGAGCTCGAAAATATTTTAATAAAAAATGATTCAAACTTCTATAATACTAAATTTTCGATTAAATTTTACCCTTTAAAAAAATTTTTAAAAATAATTGAAATTTTTAAAAAAAACGAAATTAGTATGAATTTCTTTCAAAAAATTGATTTATATGTAGAATTGTCTAACCTTAAAAAACTAGAAAGGTATTACTCTAATTTATTAAAAAATAAAGAATTTACTGAGCTTTATGGTACAATGTCACATGATAAAAATGAAATTATTATCAGTTCAATACTCAAAAAAAAAAATCCTGCATTAAAACACTATTCAATACAACACGGATTAAACTTAATTATGTATCCCAATAACATCATAAGTACAAATATACAAATATTAAATATAAATTGTGATCATATGTATACGTTTGGAAAATATTATTCTGATTTATTTAAAAAATATTCTCCAAATACAACATTTCAAGAAGTTACTATTTATTCAAATAATAATATACATAGTTATAAAATAAAAGAAAAAATATTATATGTTTGGTTAGATGGCCCTGATACTAGATATTTAAATACTGAAATTCTTAAAAATATTATCAATTTTTCTGAAAAAAATAAAATTAAATATTATTTTAGAAAGCACCCTAACGATAAAAATAACTATGATGAGTATAAAAAGAAACACTATATTGACGAAAATAAAATTAATCATAATCATACAAAAATAAACATTGTTCATAATAGTAGTCAGTATTTTAAATTTTTTCTTGATAATCAAATTTGCTTTAGAATATTTTTAAATGAATTTGATTTGAATTTAAATGATATACATTTTGATATAATCAAAAATTATAAAGATATGGAAAAAATAATAAAAATTGATTCAAGTTATTTCAAAAAAAAAAAAGAAGTAAAAAAAGAACTATTTGGTTAAGATAATAGTTAAACCCTCACCTCTATTTGGAATTAATCCAAACAAGTAAAAAAGAATAGGGATTGGTAGAAACAGAGGCCATAAGATACTTTTCCTCGTAAATCTAACTGATGCTGATTTAGATAGTATAACTAAATGAGATAACTTCAAATTATGTTCTCCAATAGCATATAAATTTTTTTTGAAATTTTTCTTAAAAAATAATTTATCAAACCTTAAGAAATGATGTGGAGGAATATCTGTTGCTTCACGAATAGATTTAAAAAGCCTATTTTTATTTGGAACAGTAATAAGAACCAAACCATTTTTTTTTAATAAATAAAAAACAGAATCTAAGAAATCTTTTGGATTTATTTGATGTTCTAAAACTTCTGTAAATAAGATAATATCATATTTTTTTTTATGATTTGATGCAAATTTATTGTCAAATATCTTTGGAAAAATATTCTTAATACCTCTTTTTTTACACACTTCAATACTTTTTTTATCAAGTTCAACTACTGAATATTGTTCTTTATTTATTTTAAATTCTTTTTTGAATAGTTCAAAGTTAATTCCATCACCTGATCCTATTTCTAATATATTTTTAGAGTTCAAATCAATTTTATTTTTTTTTAATAATTTGACTAAATCAAGTGACCAAGAAGGAAAATATTCTCTTTTTCCATGAAATTCTTTATATGCATCATAGAATTCTTCTTCATAAACTTCTATCTCAAATTTTAATGGAGTAAAAAATTCTAGATTACAATTATTACATAAATAATGATCATATTTTTTACCTTTATATGGAGAAACTACACTTCTAATAAATTTTGAATTTTTTTTATTACAAAAAGGACATAATTGATTCATATTAATTTAAAATAACTCTTATTTATAATTATTTGGATAAAGATGATATAAATAAAGAATATTCTTCTGGAAAATACAAAGTAAAATCTTCTTTATAAGTTTGATAAATTATTTTTGCTGTTTTTTTAGTATATACTTCATTATAATTTAATTTCTTTTTTGATTTATTTTCATGTTTTATTTTTTTTAATTTAAGAGATGAAGAAACTTTATTATAATCTTCTTCTAAATTATTTAAATAGATTTTATTAATATGTAATTTATAGTTATTTGATAAAAAAATATTTTGAGCTTGGAAAGCATATGTATTTTTATATTTAAAATTATTGAAATTTAAAATAAATTCCTCAAAATTTTTATATTTCAAAATTTCTTTTTGTATCTTATAAAAAAAATAAGGATGGTTTTTTTGCTTTTCCAAATCAGATAGAAAATAAGTATATGCTGAATAAAACCTTTCAAAAGGATTTCTTAAAATACAAAATATATTCAATGCCTCTAATTCTTCTTTTTTAAAATATGAATACTCAATGAGTTCTGATATTTTTAGATGGCCAAAATATAAAATTTCTTTATTTGATTTTATTACTGAAGTTCCAGCATTTTTTGGAATATGGATAAATAAAGTATTAGACTTTTTGGATAGTTTTTTATGAAAGAGTAATTTATAGATATATTTTTTTACTATATAATCAATTACTTTGTTATTATAAGATATTCTCTCACTAAGATAATTCAAATATTTTAATAAAAAATTATTTTTTTGCATTTTTTTTTAGCTCCCAATAAAAAAAATATTTTTTGTATTTATAAGATAATGCATGAAATGAAAATAAAAAACCAAAAGAATGTTTATATCCTTTTGCAAAAAATAAACTATAAATAATGTATATAAAACATTCAAAAAGATACCTTAGAACCAAAGATAGAAAAGTAATATTTTTATTTTTTTTGAATAAAGTTTCTGCTTCATATTTTGAATAAAGATTTGATTTTTTGAAAAGAAAATCTAAATCCGGATAAGAAATATGTTGAATTTCATGTTTTGTATTATATATTTGATTTGGTTTTAATTTTTTAATTTTTTCTTTATTATATTGTTTATGTAGTTCTTTTGAACCTGAGAGTATATTATATCTTTTAGAGAATAAAGTTGGTTTCTTATCCTCTGCAATTAAATTATCTCCTATATAAGTATTCCATTTAATATTGAATAAATCATAATTTTTTTTTAATTTATTATTTATTTCATGAATTAATTCTGGAGATAAAATTTCGTCATCATCTAAGACAAAAATATATTGAGTAGAAACTTTTTTAGAATAAACATATTTTAGGTAATCAAACTCTTTTCTAGTGTCCTCAAACAGTTGAAGATTTAAGTTTAATTTCTTTTCTAATTTATTAATAATAGAGATTGTTTTATCAGAAGAACCATTGTCGACAATAATGAAATTCTTTGAAAGCCTAGATGCAGAAGTAATAGTTTTAATAAAGTTTTTTTCGGATTTTAATGTAATATCTTTAACTAACATTACAAAAGTTATACTCTCTTTTGCCATATTTATTTTAAAACCTCATCTTTTATTAACTTATCTAAATCTTTTGCAATTGACTTCCAAGTGAAATTTTTTTTTACTAAGGAGAATGCTTCTTCATTGATTTTATTTAGTTTTTTAGAATCAGATTGTATTATCTTAATTAATTTTTCAGAAAGAATATTTTCATTATAGTCACTTTCATAATTGAACAAAAATCCTGTTTTTTGATCTTCAATTATAGATGATACTTCTCCAACATTAGATGCTAATACTAAACATTTATTTGAAATAGCCTCAAAAAGTACTAATGGAAATCCTTCATCTCTACTGGGTAAAATAAAAAGGTCCGAATTTCTAAAGATAGTCTTTACATCAGAAGGTTGAAATTTTCCTTTAAATGAAACAATTTCATTTAAATCTAATTCATCATGTAAATTTCTTAATACTTCCTCTTCTGGACCTGAACCCCAAAATTCAATTTTAATATTTTTCTCAAGTAATTCTTCTTTCAGATCTGAGATACTTCTTAATAAGATATCTCCACCTTTTTGATAATCAAAACGAGAAGCAAAGGTGATCTTTTTGATACCTTTGATTTCTTTTTTGAAATTTTTAAACTCAATAGTACCATTACGTAAAAAAACTGGAGAGTTGACAGATTTGAATTGATTTATATTTGAAGAACAGCTAATTTGTAGAGCATATTTTAGTTTAAAGAAAATGAATTTTTCAATTAATTCATTAATTTTTGATTTTTTCATTAAAATATTCATTAAACCATGAACATGAAATACAGTAGGTATTAAGTATTTTTTTGACAGATATTTTACATGAAAACCTGGTAAATTTGCATGTGCATAAAGTACATCATATTTGTTTCTTTTATGAAATTGTTTAAACTCTTTTCGAATATCAAAAAACCATCCAATCCTATTTTTAAAAGACCAAGTTCTTTTTTTACCTAATCTAATTATTCTGAAATGGTCATTTATTTTTTCTATTTTCTTACCACCTAGATTCATAGTAAATAGGTCGATAGAATAGTTGTGGTTTTCTGATAATTCTTTTGATAATTGGAATGCAACTTCTTGACCTCCCCCCCACATAGGTTTCCATGCTTCACTAAACATCGCTATTTTTATTCTTTTTTTCATTTTTCTTTACTATAGAATTTGGCATAATTATCAACCATAGTCTCAACTGTAAAATCTTTTTTAGGTATTCTTGTGAAATCTTTTTTATAAGATTTAATTACTGCGGAAGCTATTGATCTTGAATCTTTTGGAACTGAAAAATTAACTTTTCCAAAGACAACTTCAGGTAATGATGTTGTCTTTGATACAACTAAAGGTTTTCCCATTAGACATGCCTCATATGCTGAAAAGCCAAATCCTTCTGCCAGAGATGGAACAATCACAATATTTGAGTATTTTACATATTCTGGAAGCTTTTTATAGCTAACTGAAGGTTTTAAAGTTACATTATCTTGAATATTCAATCTTTGAATTAAATTATAGATTCTATCAAAGTCTTTTTTATGTTCTGGACCATTACTTACAATTGCAATTAATTTAAAATTAGGTATTTTTTTAATAATATGAGGTACTGCATTAATTAAATAAGGTAATCCCTTACTTGTTCCAGGTCTACCATAGAATATTGCTTTGAATGAATTTCTTTTGATGTTTAATTCTTTTGTAACATCAGTAATAGAATACTTTTTAGAATCCCAATGAGAGTAATCCATTCCATTATAAATTCTATGAATTTTATTTTTTTTAATACCATATGATAACAATTGCTTTTTAGTAGAATCAGATACTGGAATGTAGATGTCAACTTTAAACATATAAATAATTCTTTCAAAGATAGAAAAAAATATCTTTTTCATTACAGATAAATCTGTATACCTTGACCACTTATTTATCCATAGTTCATGAATTATTGCAATTGTTTGTTTGTTTCTAAACAAACCAATTAATGATGCTAAAGGTAAGGCGGTATATGTAGAAGTTGTAATTGATGAACTCTCTTTAGATAAAGACCACAATTTTTTACTAGCAAATAAAGGAAATAGAAATCTATTTTCAAAACATTTTATTCTGTGAATTTTTACTCCATTCAATTTCTCATAATTTTTTGTCTCTTTTATATGGTGAGTTACAAGAGTAACATCATATCCTTTTTTAACTAACCCTTCTAAAATATTTTTGTATAATATCTCAGCCCCACCAACATAAGGATAGTAATTCTCAAAACAAAATAGTAATTTTTTGCTCATCTTAGCATATCCTCAACAATTTTTAATGTATCTTTGGGAGAAGTTACTTTGTGTCCAGTTACTCTTTGATCATTATATAACTCATAATCATTTCCTCCTTTTTCGACTTTATCACCAAAGAAATGAACTTCTTCAAATAAATCTAAGTTAAAATGATTTAAACAAAAAGTTTTATCCCATCCTTTTGGAAATACATCAAAACTAATTTGACCACCAATTGAATAATGTAAATCTAATTCCTGAAATTCTCTTTTTATAGATTTAATCATTTTTTCTCTAATGTTGTGTTTTCGATCATATTTTTCAAAGTTATCTCTTTCTTCTTGAGAACAATTTCTACCAATAGGAGAGATATTTATTAATCCTGTTCTATACTCAAAAAAAGTACCCCTTTTAATAGGTATTTCTAAATTTGCAATATATGATAATACAAAAGATATAAATGATTGTAATTTCTCTTCCCCAAAAAAATCCAATAAATTTGATTTATAAAACTCTTCTTTGTTCTCATATGCAACTAATCCATTTTCTGGAAACCAATATTTGAAATAATTTATTGCATTACCTAATTGTTCATGTTGCTTTTCTAGATTAGAACCTCCCACAAATCCTATAATATAGTTTTGATTATAATGTAATTTTTCTAACATTTCAATCATTGTTTTTTCTATTTTTTTTCTACTTGGTGTTAATGTACCATCAACATCAAAAAGCAACAATTTTTTTTTCATTTTCTATTATATTTGTCCTCATACCGAATAATATCATCTTCTCCAAAATATGAACCTGATTGAGTTTCAATAACTTCTAAAATTTCTTTTGATTTATTACCTAATCTATGTTTATTTCCAATTGGAATATATGTTGATTCATTTACCTTTAGAGTAATCTCTTCATCACCATTTACAACATACGCTTCTCCTCTTACAACTGTCCAATGTTCTGCTCTATAGTTGTGTGATTGAAGTGATAATATTTTTCCAGGTAAAACTGTGAGTCTTTTTACTTTATGAGTTGGAGCATCTTCAAGGATCGTATAAGAACCCCAAGGCCTGTAAACTGTGCTGTGAAATTTTGTTCTTTGATCATTTTTATCATTGAGATGTTTAACTATTTCTTTAACATTTTGAGAGCTTTCTCTTGGAGTAATTAAAAGAGCATCATCAGTATCAATTACAATTACATTATTTAAACCATTTACTGTCACAATTTTATTTTCTTGATTTGAGTGAATATAATTGTTTTTAGCATCTTGCAAAATAACGTTATTTGTTTTTAAGTTATTATTTTCATCTTTTTCAAATTCATCATAAATAGAGTCAAATGATCCTAAATCTGACCATTTAAGATTTAGCTCAATTACAGAAATATGATTGGATTTTTCAAGTAATCCAAAATCAATACTTTCTTCTTTTATTTTATCAAAATTATTTAATAAATCATCTTTAAGATTAAAAATATCTGGTTGAAATTTTTCTAATTGTTCTAAAAAAAACTTTCTATTAAAAAAAAACATACCTGAATTCCACAAATAACTCTCTTTTAAATATTCTTTTGCTTTTTCAAGATTAGGTTTTTCTATGAATTTTTCTACAACATCTCCATTATTTTTAATATACCCATAACCTGTATGAGGATATCTTGGTTTAATACCAAAAGTTACCAAAGAATTCTTAGCTAGTTCTTTTGCTTTTTCTAAAGATTCTATTAAATTAAAATTATCCGGAATAAAATGATCTGATGAAAGAATCAAAGAATCTTCTTTTGAGAATAACATTCCAAGTGTAATTGCTGGCAAAGTATTTTTTGGAGATGGTTCAACAATAATATTTTCTTCGGAGAAATTAGAAATATTTAATTCTTCAATAGCACCCATTACTAAAAATTTTTGGTTTTCATTTGTTACAACTAGAATATTACTAAGACTTGTTACTTCCAAAGCTCGTTTAAATGTTAGTTGAAATAAAGACTCATTATTTAATTGAGGTAACTTGATGAATTGTTTTGGATTATGCTCTCTACTTAATGGCCACAGGCGAGTACCTGTTCCACCTGCTAATATAACCACATTCATTTTAACTTACCCTCTAATTTTTCTAATTTATCCTCAATTCTGTTTAGTTGTGATTTTAAACTGTTTTTTTCATTAATATATTTAGATTGATGTGATAGGATTAACTTGTAGTCAAGAAACCCAAGTAATAAAATACAAATAAACCCTAAGGGCACTATTACAAATGCAGATATATCAATGCCGTATGTTACTTTAAAAGTAGCTAAAATCAAAACAAAATTTACAAAAGATAAATAAAAAGTAGCACTTTGAAAATATACTTTTAGTTGTGCTGCTAATTTGAAAAGATGTTTTACATTCATTTTTCTTTTTTATCTTTTAGAGCAATTTCCCGTACTAATTTTGAAATTTCTGCTCTTTGCTCTTCTACTCTTTTAAAAAGCAATAAAATCATAAAATATGCCATAAAAATACTTAGATATGTTATAAAATTAAGTGCACTAGTTATTCCAAAACTCTCTTCAATAATTGTTAGAAGAGATGGGAATAATACTACTAAGAGTATGAAGAAATAAGCAAAAACATAGAATACTTCAATAAAAATTGGTAGTCTTTTTTTTGATGTTAAAATCATCAACACATAAATTAGTGTAATTAAAGATAATAGTCCTAAAACTACTGATATAAAATCCATAATAGTTTAGAGATAATATACTTTATAAATTTTATTTAAGACTATTTGAATAAAAATCTTTCAAGCATTGTAAAACCATTTGCAATATTTTGCCCATGACCTTTATTCATTGAGTGTTCAGAATATACTACTTTAATTGGTACTTCAATTACTGATAAATTATGTTCATATGCTTGACCTATCATTTCTGAGCAAAATTCAAATCTATCATAGCTTAACTTTACAGATTGTATTGCTTTTTTATCTAATACTCTAAAACCGCTTTGTGAATCTAAGATATATTTTCCAAATACAAACCATGTAGCAAATGATCCTATGTGATTTGCAATTTTTCTTTGTAGAGGCATATGCTTGTAATCACTTTTTATCCTTGAACCAATAACTAAGCTAATTTTTTGTTTCATTGAAGTTAAGAGTAATTTTTTTGCATCTTCTACACTATGTTGACCATCACTATCCATTAAAATGAGATAATCATAATCGTTTCTTTTTGCATATTCGATAATTGTTGCAGTTGCACCTCCAGCACCTCTGTTAATAATATGTCTAAGAACGGATGCACCTTCTTTTTTTGCATTTAGAGAAGTATCGTCTTTTGAACAATCATCTACAACTAAAATATTATTAAATCCTTTTTTTTTTAGGTGTTTTACTACATTCCCAATAACTGGTCCCTCATTGAACGCTGGCATTCCTACCAAAATTTTTTTTTCTTTTGACAATTCTGCTATTGAGGGTATTTTTTTCATATTTTAATTTGTTGGATGAATTTTATAAATTTTGCTTTGATAATTGCTTTATTACATTAGTTGCATATGCTCCTTTTTCAAGTTCAAATGAAAGTATTAACTTTTTATTACCACTAAATTCATCATCTTTTGTTATGCAGTGTATTTTAATATTTGATGCATAAATTTTAACTTTTCTTGATGTTTTTTCTTGTAACAACTCAGGTGAGGATTGAAGACTAAATGCGGCCTGTGACAAGGAGTCTTCTTCTATTAGTTTTTTGTATATTTTTCCATAAGAAGTAGATAAGTCTAAATCCTTGTGCATCAACTCTAACGTGTCAAGTGACTCCAGAGATTCGAGAGGCTTGAGTTTATTTAACGCTTCGTTAAATAAATAAGATTGGTATGCGTTAATGTAGAGAGTTCTGAGTTTTTTGTGAATTACTCTAAAACTTCCTGGAAAATCATTTTTATGGTCGTGTAAATGTCTGAGCATTCTACATTCATTTTTGTAAAATTTTGGAGCTGATTTTATGATTGAAGAAATTATTTTTTGATTTTGAGACTTAATTTCATCCCAGTTTTCTTTTATTTGATTTGAAAAGTTTAAGAATTCTTCCCTTGGTTTTGGAGGCAGAGATGTTAAAATCTCTTTTACTGCAAGTTCTAGATTATTCTGTAGTACATATTTTCCAATAATATGAGAGTTTCCAGCATATCCAAATCTTTGCTCATCAAAGTAATTTGGAACTCCTTGTTTTTCAATTTGAGGTATTGTTTGTTTTATAGTACTAATTTCTTCTTCATCTAAGTCTCTTAATGTAATAATGAATTTATTTCCTAAATTATCACCTAAGGAGATTCTTGAGTTAAACCTACCAATAAAAGTGAGTTTTAAATCTGGACCTAATCTTTGGTTAAAAAATCTAATATTATTTTCAAATGTATGTTTTTTGATTCCTTTAACTGATATTAATTGTCTTGTAATTCCTACTCTATCTTTAGTTCCTGCAAAATGTATGTCATCGCGTCTTACTTTGAATATATTTGCTACTTTTTCAAGAGCTTTTAATTGAGTATAATTTGTCTTCTCTAATATAAAATAATAGTATATCTTACCGTGTCCTTCATCTTCTTTTGTAATTTCTTCTAGATTGTAGATTTCATTTACTTCAAAGTCTTTTGGAAGATGTTTGTATATCATAAAATTATAAATTACTTTTAGTTTAAAAGATTAGAGTTTATTGTTATCAAAAAAAGAATAGTAATCATTTCCAATTATGATATGGTCTAAGAGTTGAATTTTCATA
>CAKZOW010000052.1 GCA_937138345.1 uncultured archaeon
AGGGGGCTCTTGCCTGGCACCGCAGACCAAGCCCGGGTATCCACCGGCCTGGTCCACGGTGCGGGTGATTTTCTCCGCCTACTCGCTGCCCACGGTGAGGGGTTGGAGTGACGGATCTACCACTCTGCAACGGCTGGAGAGCCATTGGCTCGTTCCCAGCCGTTGCCGGTAGTAGGCCTCTCGGCCTTAGCGGCGGTAGCCGTCGTGGTCAGGTCCGCGGAAGCCGCTCCAAGCAGCGTTGGCGTCGAAGGCCACGCCAGGCAGGTTGATCAGAATCGTATTCACAATCCTTCATCACTTCAGGAAGATTGGCCAGAAACGCCGCGTGAGAGTATAGCATGCCTTTTCCCAGCAGCGGCATGAATTTGCGAATAGCTTTTATACTTAATTGACCGTAGTCTTGTTTAAACCTGATTTTATTAAACTTTTCAGCCGCATCCGTACTCAAGTTGAGCTTATTATTTGCGAATTCAATTCTTTTGTCGGCGTCATCGAACGTAAAAAGCACATGCCAGATATCAATCAGGCATTCTTCAGGAGTTTTCCCTGCGCTGTTGACATATTTTTCCGCGATGTAATTCAGAAATCCCGTGTAATCATTTTTTGCACAACCGAAAACGTTCATGAGCTTACTGATAGTCGAACAGGACGCAACCGAACTGTTTAAGCGATAGTTGAACAAATAGTCATAGTCGTTGTCACTATCACGGTAATATCCGGCTTTCACTTTCTTTGGTAAAAGGCATTTTACTATTTTCTCAAACTTGAATGGCTCATTTACATAAAATGCATGTTCAACTATTTTCCTTTCAGAATCAGTCAATGGACGCATCTTATCGTCATCCGGCGTTTTTATTTTTATGTTATTTATAGTAGGATGTAGTAGTAATGAAGTTCAAAGTAACCAGAATTTTGATGAAATAGGTATTGAAGAAGAAAATATTACTGAGAACCAAATAAATATTGTTGCATTTGGAGATTCACTCACAGAAGGTCTTGGAGTTGAGAGAGAAGATGCATACCCATCTCAGCTTGAGATGAGACTAGCGGAGTTGGGGTATGATGTTAGAGTATTTAATTCAGGATATAGTGGTGAGACTACCACAGGTGCACTCAATAGAGTTGATTGGGTACTTTCATTAAACCCAGATCTTGTTATTATAACAACAGGTGCAAATGATGCTATGAGAGGAATTGATTTGTCAATTACTAAGAACAATATAGGGAACATTATTGAAAAATTTCAATCTAATAATGTTACAGTAATTCTTTCAGGTATGAAAATTTTTGAGAACTTGGGGGAAGAATACATTACAGAATTTGAAAATATTTATCCAACATTAGCAGAAGAGTATAATGTTTCTTTTATCCCATTATTTTTAGAAGGAGTTGAGGCAAATTCAAGTTTAAATAATGATGATCAAATTCATCCAAATAAAGAAGGGTATAATATTATCGTTGAGAATAATATTTTACCAGTTCTTATTCCAGTTTTAGATAGATTTGAGTAAATTTATAAACCAATATCTTTAGTTGTTATTATGAATTTACTTGAAACAGGATATCCGGATTTCCGTAGGGGAAAAAAACAATCTAGAGAAATTAATGAAATTACTACTATTGAAGATATACTTAGTGTTTATCATTTTTCTAGGGAAAGGATGCTAGATGATAATGTATCCCAATGTAGAGTGCCTGTTTATTTAGGTCCAAGCAATGGAGAGAATACTCAAGTTTACATTGATTCTTTTCGAAATATATTGAAAACAGCTCAATGGGACTTAATTTCAGTTCTTTTTTCTAAAAGTGCCTTTTCTCATGAAAGACATATTGAACACGCAGTCTCAGTTGGATTGGCTTTAGAGAAATTATTTAATTCAACATCTGGATTTCAACATGATAATGGAGAATTAGTTTTTTTAAAAGATACTATTTTAACACATAATACTGATAAAAAAGCAAGATATCAACACCTATTTTCTTTACATCAAGAACTTGAAAATGAAGATTTTGCAGGTATAAAACAATTTAGATTAGATGATGAGAATTATTTACGATATCCTCAAAGATAATATTTTACTTTTTAGTAAAACATATAATTTATATAATTATTTTCAATTGTTATGTTATGAATAAAATATTAGCTTTATTTATATCATCGCTATTATTAGTTTTTTCAGCATGTTCTCAAGCAGGAGGATTAGCATCTGAAGTTGAAGATTCTAAAATACAAAGAGAAGAAGATCAGTCAAAATCTGTTGAAGAGAGACAAGAAGAAACATTAAATCAATTAATTCAAGATGGAGTATATATTGAAGAAGTAACTTATAGCACTCCTGCAGGAGAAGAAACTCTAGAAGTTACCTTTCAAATTACAAATGATATTGTTGATGAGGTTAGTTTAGAATTGCTGGGTGAAGCTAATCCAACATCTCAGAGATATGCTCAACAATCAGAGGCTGGTTTAAGAGATTTACTTGAAGGTAAAAATATCAATGATGTTGAAATTCCAAATTCTATTGCAGGTTCGTCACTTACAACAACTGCATTTAAGAATCATATTACAGATTTAACTGTTAGATATTAATTATCCAAATGATTAAAAAAGAAATAGAAGTACTTGGAACAGTATTTTCCATTTCTTTACCTAAAGAATATTCTTTTTTATGTTCTAAACTTTTTGATGAGCTTCAAAGAATAGAACAAAAATATACTCGTTTTGATTCTTCATCTTATTTGATGAATTTAAATTCACATCTTTTTAGAAAACAATTAATTGATTCTGAAACTTATTTTCTTTTGAAATTTGCAGAAGAGATGAAAAAATTTACAAGAGGCTACTTTTCTATTGATCAAAAAAATAGATTAGAGAGTTATGGTTATGGACTTAGAGAAAATTTTTCAAAAAGTAATATTTTTTCTAATTTATTTTCTAGAAATTATTTTCTTTTTTCTTCATCAATACTATTACTTAAACAAATTGAGATAGGTGGATTTGGTAAAGGGTATGCCTTACTCAAGTTAAAAGAGATTTTAGATTTTGAAGATGTTAAAGAGTATGAATTAAATGCTGGAGGAGATATTTATGTTAAAGGTAAATCAGAGATTTATTTAGAGAGCCCATACTCACAGGAGAATGTTTTTGCATCTGTGTTCTTAAAAAATACTTCTCTTTGTTCATCTTCTCCTTCAAGAAGAAGTTTTAATTCTAAACATCACCTTATTAATCCTAAATTAAAAGACTCAACCTCTGATTTGATTCAGGTATTTATACAGGAAGAGAACCCAATGAGATGTGACGCTTTATCTACAGCATTATTTGTTATGGGCTTTGAAAAGGCAGTTTCTTTTAGTAAAAAACATAATTTATCAGTACTTTTAATTACAACTAATGATATGTATTCATCAATGAATATTACTCATGTTAATTGAGTATCTTTTTAAATATAGATAGATTAATGTTATTATGTCAATGTTTAAAAAAACATGTTTCTCTTGTGGAGCTAAAGTAGATAAACTCTATGAAGGTATTTGTGAGGATTGTGTAAAAGAACAATATCCTCCAATTTATGAAATAAAACCAATGAATTTGAAAATTTGTAATGTTACAAAAACTATTTGTTATAATAATTATTATCAAGAATTTGATGAAATTAAAAAAATACTGCCAGATATTGCTAAAAAGCATGTTGTATTAAATCCACAATATGAATTAGTTTCTCTGCATGTAGAAGATATTGAAATTGTAGGTAATAAGTTAGGTTTTGACCTTAATGTTGAATGTAAATTAAAAAATGAGTAAACTAGAATCTTATTTTAATGAAGTATTAGAAGAACTGGAATTATTTGAAACACCTATTGAGAGACTCCAGTTTGTTTTAGAACATGGAAAAGATTTAGATGAATTTCCTCAAGATCAATTAAAAGAAGAGAATAAAGTTCCAGGTTGTACTTCTAATGTATATATTTATGTAAGTAGAGATGAACATAATAAAGTCTTATTTTGGGCAACATCTGAGGCACTAATTGTTGGAGGATATATTGCAATTCTCTTTGAAGGTTTACAAGAAATGTCTAAAGAAGAAATACTTTCATCAGAAGAACTTATTAGGGATTTCACTTTAAAGGCAGGAGTTAGGGAATCACTTACTCCAACAAGGGCAAATGCTTTTACTAATATTTTAATTATGATATTTAATAAAGTAAAAGAACTTTAATATTTCAAGATTCATTTTAAAAATAAATTACACATAGACAATTTATTAATTATTTCATTCAAATACTCCAACATGGAATAAAACAAATAGACAACCAGTTTGGAATACTTGTCCTTAATTGTATATGTTGTGTTAGCCTTCTATGATTATACATTATATTTATATATGTACTATCTACTCAAATGGTATGTTTTCAAATAAATTAGGAGTTCATCCAGTGGTTTCAGTAGCATTGCTTCTAGTTGTAAGTGTACTTGCTGTTGTTAGTTTGCAAACTTGGTATGGTTCATATCAAAGTATTTTGTTTAGTGATTTAAATTCACAATCTAGTGTTAATGATTTGAATGTAGGAGTTAAGGATCTAATTGAAAATACTTTATACGTAAATGGTGGTGAATCAGGTATTACTATTACTAGAATTGAAATTGATGGAGTTGAGTGTTCTTTAGGACCTGGTACGTATACAAATTTAGCGCCAATTGATGTATCTGATTGTTTAGAACTATCTTCTTCTTCTTCAGTTAAGGATGTTTTACTTATTACTGAATCTGATGTATTAGTAAAACAGGTATTTGTACCATTAAGCCCATCTTCATTAACAGAATCTAATCCAATTACTACAATTGAATCAAATAATAATTTTAATTTACTATCTAATGGAATCATTGATTGTAGTTTAGCTAGTGTTGGAGATAGGGCAACATTAAATGGAAAAAATTATACTGCCGTATCTAATCAAAATTTATCAGATATGGTTGAATCAAATAATGTGACTTTTTACGAAGAAGCCTGTACATCATTAGTAACAGATATGAATGTAGCTGATAACTTAATAGGTGGAGGAGTTTTTTTTAATAGTAATATTAATCCAAATATCTCTCATTGGGATACTTCTTCTGTAACAGATATGTCAGGTTTATTTGTATTAGCATCTAACTTTAATCAACCTTTGAATTTTGATACTTCTTCTGTAAGTAATATGAGTTTTATGTTTGCTGTTGCAGGTTCTTTTAATAGTTCTTTAAATTTTGATACTTCTTCAGTAGTTGATATGGCTGGTATGTTTCGTGATGCAAGTTCTTTCAATCAACCTTTAGCGTTTGATACTTCTAATGTAACAGTAATGATTATAATGTTTACAGGAGCAAATGCATTTAATCAACCCCTAAATTTTAATACATCTTCTGTAACAAATATGGGTGGAATGTTTTCTGCTGCAACTGTTTTCAATCAACCTTTAGTTTTTGATACTTCTTCAGTACAGGACATGAGTAGAATGTTTGATGGAGCAATTTCTTTCAATCAATCTTTAGTTTTTGATACATCTTCTGTAACAAATATGAGTGGAATGTTTGATGGAGCAATTTCTTTCAATCAACCTTTAGTTTTTGATACTTCTTCAGTACAGGACATGAGTAGAATGTTTCGTGATGCAAGTTCTTTTAATCAGCCCTTAGTTTTTGATACTTCTTCAGTACAGGACATGAGTGGAATGTTTTATGAAGCTACTTTGTTTAATCAACCATTGAATTTCAATACTTCTTTAGTTTTTGATATGAGTGAAATGTTTTTAGGACCTAATTCATTTAATAGTTCTCTTAATTTTAGCGATACTTCTTCTGTGATAGATATGAATGGCATGTTTGCTGCTGCAACTGTTTTTGATCAACCTTTGAACTTTAATACTTCTTCTGTAACTAATATGAATACTATGTTTGCATCAGCACAATCTTTTGATCAGGATTTATCAGGATGGTGTGTTTCTTTGATTCTATCACCTCCAAGTGGTTTTGATTTCAATACTCCAGCTTGGAATAAAACAAATAGACAACCAGACTGGGGTAATTGTCCTTAATGTTTTCTAAGGAATTTTTATTTCATAACTTTTTCAATTATTTTTGCAATTTGATCAACTGTTTTTTTTCTGTTTTTTTCAAGTTCTTTTTCTAATTCATCTCG
>CAKZOW010000053.1 GCA_937138345.1 uncultured archaeon
TGTTTTCGCCTTTTTGTGCATAAGCTCTAACATCAATTCCTTGCTCGCAATACGTAGAACAATTTCCGCAAGAAATACATTGTCCGCCATTTGTAGTAATTCTAAACCTAGATTTAAAACGTTGTATAAACCCTAAATATGCTGCTAAAGGACAACCAAATCTACACCAAACACGGTTTCCAAAAATTGGATAAAATCCAGTTTCATTTTTATATATTTCTATTAATTCAATCATAGCAAACATACTTGGGCGGGGGGTAGTTTTCCCTTTTACCCAGTTATTTACTGTAAACATTGAGTTGTTTAAACAATCCGCTAATTTAGCCATACTCATATTGCTAGGCAACTTAAATTTATCGCCTTCTGTATACTTTGGCCTTGGCAGTTCGTTAAACGTGTCATGATACCACTTAACTAATTCTATATGTCGCATTGTTGTTGGTGTAGTAGCTCGCTTGCCATGCCTACGACTAGAAAGCGTTGTATTATCAATTAACATGCAGTTTGCCAGTTCAGTATCCATAATGTTACTAACTCCCATAAACTGCCTTGGAGTAGTTTTAAATTGTCCTGTTTTTTTTAACATATTTAACTTTGAATTAAAAAGGGATAGATTGATTATTTGTTTTTATTGCTGGCCGGTCACTTACTGAGTATTTGGGGCGTTCTTGGAATTCTTGTTTTTCTTTTCTATCTAAAAATTGTACTTGTTCCGCTATTACTTTTATTCTAACTCTGTTGTCGCCTGTTTTTTTATCTATCCAACGTTCCATAGTAAGACGTCCTTCTATCATTACTTGAGAGCCTTTGGATAAATATTTTGCGCAACTTTCGCCTTGTTTGCTCCATACAATCACGTCTATAAAACAAACGTCGTTTCTCTTTTCGTCTTTGGAATTATATTTATGATTAATAGCCAAACCCAATTCGCAAACAGCTGTGCCATTTGGGGTATATTTTAATTCTGGTTCTCTGGTTAAGTTACCAATCAAAAAAGTTTTATTAAAATTTGCCATAAGTTTTTCCTCTTTAGTTTTGAAAGAAAAGGCATCTAGCCTGACCGCCATTGTGAAAAAATAGAAAACACAAGGGGCGTGGCGGCCCGACTAGATGAAGTTTAGTTTTGAGCATCTACCCATTCAGATATTTTTTTTGCTGCTTTATCTGCATTATCAATTATCATTGATCTTTGATCGTCTGTTAATTCGTCAAAAGATTCGTTGATCTTTAGAGAGCCGGCAGCGTCGTTTTTGAAGTAATCAAAAACAATATAATCAGGAACACTTAATTCTTTAAATTTACCTAAAATATTTTTATCTGTTATAACTTCTTTAGCTTCCACTTCTTGAACTTTTTCTTTAATTTCAAGCTCTTTTTGTTTCGCTTTCTCGGCTTCAAGTCTTAACTTGTCCATATTCTTTTTTCTTCTTTCTGAATTATATTCAGAAATCTTTTTTCCAAAGTTTCCTATATTTTTGAATACCATTTTTTATTTTAAGCGTTCATTGTTTAGTAAGTCAAAAGACCACGCTTAGAAGTTGAATTTAATTATTTTTTTATTTCTAAATATTTGATTCTTCAAACTTCTTTTTGTTCCTTTTGGAGCTTGTGAGCTTGTTCTTTTTGTTAATAAATCCAATTTAAACAAAGCTTTTTTTGGTGGCATTTCTTTCTTTGAAACACCACACATGATTTTGTTCATTTCCTGTTGTATAAGTTGATCTATCATTTTTTATTCGTTTATGAAAAGTTGATATATTATAAATCCCATGAATAAACCAAGTAATATTACAATTGTAATAAACCACTCATTCGCAAGTAAATATCTCCCTGAAATCTTTTCTGTTCCAAATAAATATGCACTTAAAAATATAGTTCCAATCATACTTGTAATTCCTGCACCTCTTGAAACTAACATCAAAATAAAAGTAAAAATAAAGAGTAAAACAATAATTACTTCATATCCAATTATATCTCCAAGTCCTGTGATAATCATATCCCAAACCATTTTATCTTATGAACCCCCAAATTGCGAAAGCATATGCAACAAATAAAGGAACACCAACAATAAATGCAACAAGTCCATTCATTGAACCCATAAGTATTGGCAACGCAAAAGCAATTGAAATCAATAAATCAATTACTCCTGTAAGTAATTCTAGAATTGAATAACTACTTGTCAAATTATCAAAAATCGTTGGATTATCGTTTAAATTATCAACATTATTAACAATATTGTTGTTCACTTCATATTCTCCTGTTTGTGAGTTTACCTCATAGAAAGGATTATCGCTTAAAATTAAATCTGGAACTGCTAGTGTTGCAAATATGTTTCCAAATAATATCATGATTGTAATTTGTATATGTAACATTTTTTTTACCTCTGAAAATATAAACTCCCTGCAATTGTGATTACAATCATTAAAGCTGCAATTCCTGGTGGAATCCAACCAACAAAAGCAAATCCAATTACTGCAAAAGCTCCTGTAACTGCTCCAAATGTTGCAGAAAATAAAGAACCAAGTATCACTGCAATGACATAAATAAATAGAATCATCATAACTCTGTTTGCATTGCTTTCTTCTCCTTCAAGTTCTTCTGCTACTTGAACAATATTTGTTGTTTGATTTTGTGGTGCAAAATAATCAACTATCTTTTGAACTTCTGTTGTTTTCCCTTCTCTTACAATTGTTAATTGCAAAGTATATCTTGGATATTCTTCATTTACTGGAATTGTAAGTGTTGCACCTGCTGCATTTGTTGAAGTAACTTCACTTAATGTTCCGTTTTCTGTAATTACTTGAAATTTTAAACTTGAAATCAAATTTAAATCATCAACAACAATAACACTTGCATTGAATGGAAATTCATTTGTTTTAGTTTCTGGAGTTATTTTATAAGAAACTGAATCAAATGTATAGTCTTGTTGAGTTCCTTCTTTATACATTAAAAGCGTATAGTCTGTTTTACCAGGAATCGTATTTATTGTTTGTGTTACATAATTATTTTTAGTAATTATAATCTCATAATCTTCGAATATATCCATATTAAAAGCTGTAAATCCTTGAGCATCTGTTTTTGCTTGAGCAACTGAAACTTTTTCTCCATTAATTATTTTCTTGAAATTGAAAACAACATCTTCAATTGGAGTGTTTTTATCTGTTTCAAGAACTCTAAAAACAACTGGATCTGCAATCGTATCATTTTCAAGATAAACAACATGACTTGTTGTTGTAAATTCTGAAATACTTGTGAAAATTTTTCTTTTATCATAATTTGGAGCATCAATTGTAAGTGTCAATTCTCCTGTTGGCATTTCATCATAATATTTAGAGAAGTTTGTTTGTGAAAGATATTCAAATATATTTCCTTGTGAATCTTGGATGATTAAATCAAAAGTAATTAGAGAAGAAGGAGAACTTTCTTCATAAACTACTAATGAAAAACTTACTGGATCAACATTTAAAGTTGTATTAATTTGATTTGAGTTTGTAAATTCTAATGAAAAGTTTTTAGTATCATAACCACTTTTAATAAATTCAAATTCATGTGTTCCAAGTCCTAAGTCATAATAAGGAATTAAAAGAATTCCTGAGTCATCTGTGTAAGTTCCAAAACTAAAATCTTCAACAAAAATACTTCTTACATTATCATTTATTTTTACTTGTGCATATGGATTTACAAAAACAACACCTGTTTCAGTTATTTGATTTCCTGCAAGATCTTTTGCATAAATTGTATATGTTTTATTTCCATTTGTTGTGAATGTTTTTGTTGTATCATTTGAGGTTTTATTTTCATCATCAAATTCAATTATACATGAATCAATATTTGAATCATTACATGAAAAATTCAAATCAAAAACATAAGAATTTATTTCTAAATCTAATGAATTATTAATTGTTGGATTTGTTGTATCAATAGTAAAATTTTGAGTTGTATTTATTGCTCCGTTTTCATCAACGGATTCAAAGAGAATACTTTGCACTCCTTCAGACAATGAATTTAAACTTAAATTTGTAGTATTACAATTTTCACAAATACTTGTTAATGTTCCATTATTTAATGAGTATGATAAATTCCCAGTATTAGAAGTATTTATTTGAATAATGATATTTGAAGAATTATAAAACTCTTTAATATCTGTTTGAATTCCGTTTGGATTTAGTTCATATGGATTATTTAAATATTTTTGTGTGATTTCTTCGGAAGATAAGACTCTATTATAAATCATAAATTGGTCTAAAACACCGTTAAATTGTCCAGTAGGATTTCCTGAAAGGAATACTCCCCCTATCATTGTAGGAACATCAGTATTAAAAAAATTATTACCACATGAATCATCAGTATTTTTAGTAAATGATGTTATTTCATTTCCATTAACATAAATTTTTGGATTTCCTGAATCAAATGTAAAATCTATTTGATAAATATTATTAGGAATAATATTTACTCCATTCGTAATCCAATTTTTACACGCTCCAACTCCTCCATTGGTAATAATTAAACCAATTTCATCGCCATTTAAATCAACTTTCCAAGCCCTTTTTCCAGCAGTATCATATTGTCCCATTAAAAGAGCAGTACCCTGTGTAACACTACTAGGTTTAATTATTATTGATGAAGTCAAATATTGAGTATTATAATTATGATTTACTGAGATATAATCATTTCCATTAAAACTATAAGAACCTGAACCCAATAAAGCACCATTAGTTATATGTGTCGCTCCAGTTATTAAACCTGTTTTACTATTTTCCGAGTCGTCTGGAACTGGACTTGTTGATGTATCCATTGACCAAGATACTTCTGCATTGTCTAAAGCTCCAAATGTTGCACTAAGTAAACACATTGAACCCATTAATACTAAAAATAATTTAAATATATTTTTCATCTTAACACCAACCCCACAATAATTGCAATTAACGTAAAAAACGGAATTCCTGCAAAGAGAAATCTTGTCATTGGGCTGTATGATTCATTTGTTGAAACTGAATCAATGAATGGAACTGCTGTTGGCATAAATAAAACAAATGCAATAAGTCCAACAACTAATAAAACAATAAGAATTATTATTGAACCAATAAAACCTTTCTTTGAATTAAATTTCATAGTGAAAACCTCCCTTTTTTTCTAGAGAATAAATTCTCTGGTGTTAATCCTAATCTCTCACCAATTGTGTTTTTGATGTTTGATTTCTTTTCCTCAATAGTTATAGTTTTTTTATTTTTTGCTGTCTTATAATTTCCTAATGAAAAAGGCAATATGTCTCTTTGAGTTGTTTTTTTCTTTGTAGATTTTATGAATCCTTTTGTTGCAATTGTTTCATCAATATATTGATCTGCAAGTTTCTTTGCAGCATTTATTGGAAGAGGTTTATCGTTTACTTTAATATTTTTTCCTTTATGTTTGATAAAAACATCGTGTCCTTGTTTTTTTCTTTGATTTGCTCCTCTAAGAAGGCCAAATGCTGTTGTCGGAGTGGCTGTTGGAGTACTGGTAGGAGTTGAAGTAGGTGTGCTTGTTGGAGTACTGGTAGGAGTTGAAGTAGGTGTGCTTGTTGGAGTACTAGTAGGAGTTGAAGTAGGCGTGCTTGTTGGAGTACTGGTAGGAGTTGAAGTAGGCGTGCTTGTTGGAGTACTGGTAGGAGTTGAAGTAGGTGTGCTTGTTGGAGTACTAGTAATTGTTGGAGTGATTGTTCTTACTTTTACTCTTGATTTAATAGTATCATCAATTGAAGTTAATTTCACACTTTTATTATTATCAAGTTTTTGAAGTGCTGGAGTTTGTGTTCTTTCTCCTTGAAATCTTTGTCTTAATTTTGTTTTTACATTTGCAAGAATATTTCCTGGTTGTTCTAATGGATCAATAATATCTCCAACTCTCAAACCTATTTGTTCAGTAGCTCTTGAAGAGAAAGAACTTATTTTATTGTTTGAAATTGCTTTTCCTGCTGCACCTCTTGCTGCAATTCCTCCAAGAAAACTTGCACCTGCTCCTCCTGCAAATCCAGAAACAAAAGCTCCTTTTGCATCTACTTCACCAAACCTGGAAATATCACTTGTAAGAGATAATGCAACACCTTCTCCAAATCCTGCCTTTCCAACTTCCCTTCCAATTAATCTTGAATTTTGAGAAATAACCTTACTTGATGAAGTAATACTATTTTTTTGAAATAATTTCAATGTACTTTCTCTTGCTACTCTATCAAATGAAGATGCAATATTTACAAATGCTGTACCCTCTGAAATTGAAGTTCTAAGTCTTGCTTTATCAACTGCACTTCTTGCAATTTCTTTTTGTTGTTCTGATAATTTTAAATCATTTAAGTAATTCTCAAAAGCTTGATTTCCTGCTTCTTTTTGTTGTGATAAACTTGGATTAACTGCATTTAAAGTTGCATCAATAAAACCTGAACTTTTATTTGCTTCTTCTCTTAGCATAACTGCCAAAGCTTTTCTTGTATCAAATAAAGTATTTTTATTTAAATCTTTCTCGGCATCACTTTCACTTAATACTGAAAACTTTAATCCATAATTTACACCTCTTTCAATTGCAACTCCTGTTGCTGTTGTTTTCAAAGTATTTTTTAAAGCTGTTTTTCCAAGAAATCTTAAACCTAAACCACCAACACCTCCAAGCCCATATGAAGCAAAATCTTGTGCTGCTTTCACATCTGAATCTTTTTCATAAGCTGTTTGAGAATCAAAAATTTGTTGTGGTGTAACTGATTGAGAACCTCTTGAATTTAAAATAATTTGATCATATGCATTTCTTTTATTTGCTGTAATAGAAGAAGGATTAAGTTTATCATTATTGAAACCTTTCTGAAATCCTCTAATTATTGCACTTGATGATTGATAATTTAAATCTCTTTGAATTTGTTCAAATTGAGTCATATCATTTTGAGAATTAAATCTTTGTGAAAAATCTTGAGTATTTTCAAAAGATAAATTATTATTATTATTTCCAAATTCTATTTTTGGAGCATTCCTAACATCATTTACTCTTCTTTGTTGAAGTTTTTTAATTCTATTCTCAAATGTATTCACACTTGAACCATATTCAATTTTTTCTCCACCTAATTGTTGAATTTCTCTATTTGCTTGAACTTGATACGCAATGTTTAATGCTTGAGAATCAACACCTTGACCATTTCTTGCTTGAACTTCTTGATTAAATTTTGTAAAATCTAAACCTTCATTTTGTCCTGCTTGTTTTCTTTCTCTTGTCTGAATAATTTCATCAACTTGCTTTGCTGTATATCCTTCATTAAATAAATCAACTGCATTCTTGTCTGAATTTAAATCATTATTTATTTTACTCTCAAAAGCTTTTCTTTCTCTGGAATTTCTCACACTTGATAATTGAACATTTTTTTTCTCTCTGTCTGATAAGTTAGATAAACTTATTCGTGTTCCGTCTCCTAAAACTGCAACTGCTTTTTGATTGTTTTTATATTCAATCTTTGTTATATTTCCTTTTCCTTGTGAAATTTGTTTTGCAACATCTCTTTCAATTTCTCTTTGTTTGGCTTTGTTGAGTCTTCTATCTTCCTCGTAATCTCCAACATCATCGGCATAATCTAAAACTTTATTTATATCATAAATTTTTCCAGACTGAATTTCTTGTTGAAACTTTTGAAGTTCTCTAAGTTCTTTCTTTGCACCTGCTTCTCTTGCTTTATATCTTTCTCTTCTTTTTCCTTCTGATTCATCCCCTTCCTTATCATATCTTTCAACATCTTCTTTCACTTCTTCAATTTCTTTTTGAATTCTCTCAAGTGCTTTTTGTTGTTGAGATTTTATTTTATTTCCAGTTGATAATTCTCTTCGAATTTTTGGATCTATGCTTTCAACTGCTTTTTCATATTGAGAAATAGAAGAAAAATTGTTTTGTGATAAAATAGAATCAATTTCTCTTGCTGTTTTTTGATTTTCTATTTTTTGAACTTCTCTATTTGATTTTAATCTTCTTGATGTTTGTTGTCTATAAGAAGAATTGTTTCTGTACATAAGAATAAATGGATTTGAAACATATATAAACAAAGAGACAACATCTGTTTTATAGTATGATTTTCACTCTTTTTTCTTCATTAAAATCTTCATCAAGATAAATTAAAATATATTCTGCTTTGTACCAAGCAAGAGTATGAATCTTTTTAAGTTTTTGAATCCATAAATCAACTTTTGCTCTGTCACAATAAGGAACTATTTTATATAATTCTACATTTTGATTAATGTTTAAAATCACAATATCTGTTGTTGCATTTCTTGAACTAAAAACAAAATTCTTTTTATTTTGCATTAATTCTTTCTTTAAATTTTGATAAAAATCAATTTGTTCTTGTATCATTGGTCTACCTCGTGAGTAATTTCATCTAAGAATCTTGATTTCTTTTCTTCATATCCTTTCCAGAATTTACATGACTTTTCAATATATCCTGTTCTGTCATAAAAGTTTGGTTTTGGAAAATCAACACTCGTTTTATTTGTTTCAATTTGAGATATTTTTTTTTGTGAATAAAATTGAACAAAACCTTTTGAAGGAATTCTAAATAAGCATTTAAATCTGTCTTCCTTCACTCCTCCAGAGATTTTTCTCCAGTTTGTAATGTTTACTAAGAAAATTAAATTTAAAGCTCTAATAACGGAAAAGAGTTTTTGTGCTGTTTTTCCATTCTTGCTTTGTGCATCTCCTGAAAATAAAAGATAAACTCCCTCATCTAATACAACAACTTTTCCTGCAAGTGGGTTTGGATATTGTTCTCCGTTTTTATTTGCTGCTTTAATTTGATTGAAAATATTTGTTGCTTTTCTCAGAAATGATTTAAGTTCATTCATAGTGAAAATAGTTCTTTCATGGGTAAAAGTAGAATCAAGTAATCTCGCACAACTTAAAGTGAAAGTTGATTTTCCTCTTCCTGGTGGTGCAATTATTCCAATCATAGAATCGTCATCTGTGTTTAAAAGTTGATTTCTAACTCCAAGTAAATTTGAATATGAAAGAGAAGGAAAGTTTCCTTTCCAAATAAAATCATCTTTAAATCTTTCAAGAATTATATTGTGGACTTTTTCATATTCTTCCAAAGGTAACAATGTATTATCTTCTTGATATCTCATTTCCCAAGCATATTTATGAAGAAGTTTTTCAGTTTGTTCATTTAAGTTGAAATTTTTTGTTTCATCGATATATTCTTGTAAATCTAAATTCATTTATTCCACCTCTAAATATGATTTATGTTTTGGAATTTGAAATTGTTCAAATTTAGTAAGTCCAATTTTCTCACATACTCTTTGACAAATTAAAAATATTGTTTGTAAATCTGCCATTTGAAATTGTGAAGGATTCTTCATAAAATAAGCAACATAAGAAATTGCTTCTCTATCTTTTAAAATATATAATTTTGGAAACAAAGGAAGAACAAGTTTTGTGAGTGCAAGTCTTGCTTGTTTCATTTTAGGATATGAAGGTTTTTGCAAGTATTCTGCCCAAAGATTGTAAGCAATACCATATTGAACCTGAATATCTTTCTTAAAATCATACATTGAGTATGTTGTGAATTCTCCCTCTGACATTTTATTTACACCAAATTACTTGCATTAATTACTACACTTTTACTTGCTTGAATTGTACAAGTTGCAAGTGCATCATTTTGATTCAATATAATAAATAATAAACCACCAAGTAAAATTCCAACCATTAATGCCAATAGTTTGAAATTCTTTATGATAAATTCTGCAAGTGGATCTTTTGTTTGTTGAGACCTTGCATGTTTTGCAAACATAGTATCAAGACCAATTGCACTCATTGCACTTGGAATCCATTTTGTTGGATTGATTGGTTCTGGATCTCCTGCCCTATATGAGATTGTAGGAATTCCAAAGAAATTTCTTGAAATATATTGAGTTCTCATGATATATTTTCCTTTATCTTTTCCAATAGGTTCATAAAATCCTCCTTCTTCAATTTCTCTGAAATTAAATGCATGGAGATCTTCTCCTCCAGTTGGGTAAACAATTCTTACATGACCAACTCCTTTTCTTTCTTTTAATCTTACTTTGAAAACTGAAAATAAGATTTTAAAACCAACACCTTTCATGATTGTAAATAGTAAAAGAACTAGTACAACCAAAAAAACCATTGTTAAAATTATAAATACTGGTGCTAAACTCATTTCTTAAATCCTCCAAATACTTTTTGCATAAATCCTGGTCTTTGCTCTGAATTATCTCCAGAATTATTCACATTGTAATTTGTAATAGTTTCAACTTGTTTTCCTCTCTCGAAACCACCTTCACCTCTCTTGATGAATCCTTTTCCAAGTCCTTTTCTAAGTGAACCTGTTCTATCAAAGATTTTATATTGATCTCCTTCAACTTCAAGTGCAATTGCTTCATCAATTGCAACTGATTTTGAATCATATAAATCTCCAAATTCTTTTTGAATCATTAAACATCTAATTTCTTGCTGTTTTTGCATGAATCTAATATCATCAAATAAACTAAATGTTTCTTCTAAAATAAAAACATCAAAAGAATTAAATTTTGATAAAATGATGTCTTTGTCTCTTTCTGGAAGATTCTTTGTTGTCTCTGAATCTTGCAAAAGTAAGTGTGCAGTATCAATTGGATTTTCTGGTTCATAATTATGTTGAGATTGTTGCTGCTGTTGTTGAGCATTTATCTGTTTTTGAACCATAGAATACTCATCCTGATATTCATTTTGAGAATTCTGTGCAAGAGTTTCACTCATCGGGTTTTTTACTTCTTCCATTTTTATTGTTATCTACGGCCAAAGCTGAGAAAACATAAAGACTTAGAAACAAAATTGTCATTGGTAGCACGAAGCTTGAAAAGTTTGAATCTGAATAAATATATGTTGAAGTCTCAGTTGTGATGCCATTATCATTTGTTGTGATTACTTCTTGACCTGTTATAAAGTAAGAGTTATCAACAAATCCTGATATTGAAGAAAATAGAAGTAGCAATCCAGAAAAACCATAAAATATTTTATCTGTTTGTGGACTGATATATGATAACCAATAAATAATTAATCCCAATACTAGAAATATTAAACTTTCCATTTTATTTTGCTACTGCTATTTTTTTAAAAAAATTGAGGAAATCCCCAATTACATTGCGTTTGCAATGTACACAATCACTAAAACTGTTAGTAATGTTCCAACTGCTCCAAACAGTGTCTTTTCTGTTCCTGTAAGGTTTGCAGTTGCGTCTGCAATTGTTGGCAATGCCACTAATGCAATTACAATTACTAAAACAACGATTCCGATAACGAAACCAACTGTTCCATTTCCTTTTCTGGAACTCATGAATCCTCTTGCTGATTTTTTATTTTCCATGATAAGAATAATATTCATTTCAATATTTAAAAAAGAAGAAACGAAATTCGTATCTAATGATATAAGGATTGTTTTTTATAACATAATTAAAGATTATTTATCCTAATTATTTTCTTTAGGATAAAGTGTGATACTTACTAGGATATAAAAACAAATCCGAACAACTTAAAAATCGAAACTCTTCAATAGTGAAAAATGGAAAAATTAAAGAAATATTTCAAAGATGAAATCAAATGTGATGAAACTTTCCATTATCTAAAAAGAATCTTTGGAAGTGAAGAAGAAGTTTTCAATAAATTAGAATTATTCTTTTCACATTCTAAACAAGATTTAAGAGAATTTTCAAAAATAATAAATTGGATCATTGCTGAGAAGTACCCCAGAAAGAATCAAAGGTATTTAGGAAACGAAGCAAGATATATGCCAGACAATGTTTTTCTTGCATTATTGGAACATTTTCACAAAATAAATGAAAGAGTTGAACTTATTGTTGAATTTGAAGGACTTGAAGGTTCAAGAATTGAAGATGTTGTTGATTTGAAAGTTGAAAACTTTGATTTTGATAAACATGAAGTGAGAGTTTACAATAAGAAGTCTTCAAGGTGGTACACAATACCAATTGAGTCGCATTTAGAAGATCATATAAAAGAATTTATACAAAAGCATAGGGAAAGTATCGAATCACATGAAAATTATATCTTTTTTTCAAATAATTTCAAACAAATAAGAAATCATTTATCTAAAGACTGGGTAAGAAATACAATAAGGGAAGCAGTGAACGAACTTGGATTGCAAAAAGTTTATGCAACTTCTACAAATGGGAAAAAATTAAACATGTATTCTTCACACTCTTTAAGATCGCATGCTCTTACTAGAGTTTATCGTTTAAGTGGAGATATTCAAGTTGCAAAAGAACTTGCAGATCATTCAAAAACTTCAACAACTGATTTATACATTGCAAAGGACCATAAGAAATTAGAAAACGTAATGAGAAATTAGAAGACTTTTTTATTTATTTAGAAAGGTTTCTAAATAATAAGAATCTCTTTAAAATCGCTTTCTTAAGTGTGTCAAATGTCAAGTATGTAGTAAAAGTACACTAACATTTATAAAGTTTAGAAGTTGTTTATAATTATATTGAAGTTTGAAGGTATTAATTCGTACTTAATACCTAACATAGAAAAAAATCTTTCGTAATTTTTTCTATATGGCTTAGTTTAAAAACTTTTCTATAAACTTTAAAATTAACAGAAAAAGAAACTTTTCTATGGTCTTCAATATGTAAATACAAAATGGTAAATCATAATTTACATAGAAAGAAATCTCATAGTAGATTTAATAAAAAAGGACTAGGGCCTGCTTTTATCACATTAGCAGTGGCAATATGGATTTTTAGTGCAACTTTGACTTGGGGCACTTTTAATTTAAGTTTTTTTCAAGGTTTATCCTTGAATACGATACTGAGTGTTGTTGGCTCAGTAGCTTTTTTTAGGGGTTAAAACCCCTTTTTGCTATAAAATAATAATAATTCTAATACTTATAAACCTTTCTAAATAATTTATTCTACTCTAAAATTTTAAAAATATTCTTTCTAGGTTCAAATATATGTCCTTCAAATTTTAATTTTTCTAAAAGTTTTAAAAAATTTTTTTCATCTAATCCTAGCTCATTTCCTTTATCCTTAAGAGTTTCATATGAAAATTCGTTAATACGTTTTGCTTCTTCTTGCATAAATATAATAAATTTATCCATTAAAGACCTTTCTCTATTATTTTTTTCTTGAATTTTTAGAATCTTTTGATTATTTTTTTCAATTTCTAATTCCAATAATTTAAGATGTTTATCAACTTGATCTAAAATATTTCTTGATGAATACATATCATCTTTTGCTTTGTTAAGAATTGTAACTATTTCTAAAACATATGTGCTTTCTGATTTCATTCTAAAACCTCAATTGTTACTTTTACCTTCTTATTTGGTATCTCTCTTCCCAATCTTGCTGGAACTTGAATCCTGCAATCGTAACCCGTTAATTTTACTTCTCCCTCAAAAGTATAGTGGTTATCATTGATTTTTTCAAAGGGAATAACTTTTGGCATATTATGGTATAATTTTGAATCTTTATAAATCTTTCTCGTGGAGAAAACAAACATTTATAAATAAAAGAAGACAGAATAGAATAGGTTTGAAGTTTTAGTTTTCAGAATTAAAATTTCATAGCCAAGAAAACTTGGCTGAATAAAATGGAGACGTCGGGATTTGAACCCCGAAGAATCCGTGAATTGGTGTTGGAAGCACCAAATTCAGCCAAGTATTCAAAAACGCGAAAATGGTAGAATACTATAATAATATTAAAGAAAGCAGTATTTATAAATATAGCGAAAATAAGCTATATAATTTAGAAATTTTGATGCTTTTTGCTGGAAATTCAGTAAAAAGAAGAGTTATTGAATCAAGAAAAACTTATTCTCAAAAAGAAAATATATCTACTTATGGATCAAAGTTTGATTCATATGGAGAAAAAGTTCTTCATTCTATCTTTGAAACTATCCATAAAAATAAATTTATGAGAGTTCACATAGGAGGTTTTGAAGAATGAGTTTCACTGTCTTATTTCTAAAACAAGACACACACTGCATTGAAAAAAATGCATACAACAGTGCTTTAATTAAAAAAAATTATATTTTTTATAAAGAAAATACTCTATTTAACAAAATCACGAGTGAATTTAGTTTTAGCAGTGTCGTTTTATGTATACAAAAAAAGATAGTCAATACTATTTTTCACTGTATTATTATGTATACACTGTATACTATGTATTGTATACAATGTATATACAAAACAACAGTGTCAAACAAATATTTTTATGAGGTGAAATTCTAAATGGCATGGGATGAAGAAGAATTTCCTTTAGTTAGAATGCATAAAGATGTTTATGAGGCATATGTAGAATTAGTTGATTATTATAGATATATTAATAGAAAAGATAGTAAAAGAAGTGTTATTAAACATTTATTAATTGAAACTTTTGAAGAAAAGTTAACAGCTCTTAAAGCAGAGCATCAAGTGAGTGTGTGTCGTACTTCAAAATCAGGTATTAAATTAACACATCAACAAAATCAAGTTATTAACAAACTTAACAAAGAATATTATATTAATGAATGGGATAATGAGCAAATATACTTAGCTAAAATACCTCATGATTCTTTTGTAGAGATTGTTAAAGATTGCTTTAAAGTAGTTGGAAGAGATGCTATAACAAATAGGAAGAAAGAGATCTTAGATTTAATTGGATTCAAACAAGTTAGAGAAGGTAATTCTTGGTTTGTTGTTCATAAAAATTACATTCCCAAAAAAAATACTTCTAAAGAAATTAAAGTCACTGGAGAAAATAAATTTAGAGTTAATAGGATTTTCAAAGCTCTTGAAAATGGAAATATTTCTCAAGAAAATGCATTTAATGAATTAAAAAATAATTCTCAAAGGAAATATTTAGAATATTTAATGGATGGAGGTTCCATGCAATAAAATGGCCGTAATTTCAAATATGTTATTTTGTGATTTTGAGAGAAGGTATCCTGCAAAAGCACGAAAAGTTGAAAGTTCAAAAACTTACAATAAAAAAGAATGTATTATGTGTGGAACTTTATTTGTAACAACATACACTCAAAAAAAAACTTGCTCAATGTCATGTGCATATGAAAATAAACTTACTTCTGTAAGAAATGCAAGAAAAAAAAGATTAGAGGTGCAACAATGAATCAAGAAAGAAATTTTGGAATACAAAGCTTTGACAACTGGGCTTTTGAATATCACCCAGACTTATTGTTTGAAGATGAAGAATTTTCATATTTAGATGAAGAACAAAAGGAGGAAGAAGAATGAAAGTAATTGAAAAAACAACGCAAAAACTTATTGGTTTTTTAGCTAGATTGGAAGATATTCCAAGCACAAGCCAAAGGTATATGTTTGAACCTTTTGTTCACAAATACAACTTCATTGTTTACAAAGATAAGGAAGGAAACTTTGGAGTTGCATCTCCAAAAGAGCATGTTTTAAGGGAGGTAATAACAAAATGAGTCACTTTCAAAATTATTCAAATTGTTGTCAAGTTGCTGCACAATGGATTGAAAATTCTTGGTTTTGTCCAGTGTGTTCAAAGTGTTGTGATACCAAACTTTACTTTGTACAACCAGGTGCAGAGTACGAGTTCTGGGAAGCTCAAAGACTTTCATTATTAGATTATGAAGGAGCTGTCTTTGAGGAAATAGAAGAAATGGAGGAACAATAAATATGTGTAAGTATAAACAATTAAAACCAAATCAAAAAGTTTTGCTGCTCTATATGGAAAGTGCAAAACATAGACACAATAAAGATAAGTTTCATGTGAAAGAAATTTCAAAAGAAATAGATATGAATCCAATTCATGTAAGATCATATCTTAAACAACTTGAAGAACTTGGCCATGTTTCATTGATTAAATATGGAAATATGCTTGAGGTGTTTCTTTCATGAAAATAACATTACATGAACAAGTAAGAATGTGTATGGTTAAGAATAAAAATTCTTTTCTAAAAATCACTGACATTGCAAAACTTTCTGGTCTTGATTGGTTTCAAGTTCAAAGAATCATTAAATGTGCATTTAAGCTTGGTTGGGTAAAAAGAAAAGAAATGATTCACTCAAAAGGTTCTTTTGGTAAAGATAATTTCAACACAAAAAAAACAATGTATCAAATTGTTAATGAAGATTGTTGGCTTGGCTTATACACACAATATAGTAGGGTTCTAAAGAATGAAAAGAGAAGAAATTAAATTCACAATTTTGACATTTTGTTTGTTAATATTAGGTTTTCTAATTGGTGGAAATTTAATTGAGATAAATAATAAAATGGATGAAATGTATAATCAAAACAACGCAATAACTTTTGATATATTTCAAACTCAAAATAAGGAGATAAATATTTCATACTCTGACTTTTATTTCATACTTTCAAAGTTGCTTGAACTATTGTTTTTAGTTCCTGGATTTTTCATGAACTTAATCTTTATTAATAATTTGAATAAAGATTTTAGTTGGATTGAATTAATAAAAAATATTTAGAAAAATGTACAAACAAATTGTAAAACAAAACATCACAAACCCAATTATGAGAAAGAGTTTAATCAACAAGATTAAGAATGGATTGAAGAACAAAACAATTCAATATGACAAGGACGAAGAAGTTGAAGCATTTCAACTTGGATACCTTGAGAACTGGAAAGACTTAACTCAGTTTGAACCAGTTGCCAATGACTTGAAATTTCACTTTGCAACTAATGATTTAGATTCAGTTAATAAAAAAGATTTGAAAAAAGAAATCGATAAATTAAAAGATGAATTCATAAATTGGTTAAGTGAAGAAGATTCTTTGATGCAAGGGATGGCGTACGCAGAGGATAAACGACAACACATTATCAACTCAATAAAATCTACTCCTGGAAATGCAGCAAAGAAGATTAAATCAACAATTCATAACATATTCAATGAAGAAGGTGAGAAGGTTGGCCGAAATGATCCTTGCGTTTGTGGGAGTGGTAAGAAGTTCAAAAAATGTTGTGGGAGTGGTTTGTAAATGGAGTTTAAAATTAATAAATTAAAAAATAAACCAAATACTTACAATTTAATTGGTAATGAAGATAAGAACTTTTTTCAAATTAAATTATTTCCTAGATTAAAGGAATATAAATTTAGAAAAAATTTGTTATACAAAAGCACATCTAATTGGAATGAAGAAATAAGTTTCTTAAATAAATTCTTAGATGATAAAGGTTTTGAACCTTGGGGTGATTTAATCAAATAAATCTACATTAATTTAGAACGATGAAAAAATTAGAAAAAGTAGAAATTGACGGAAAAGAAAATATAGAAATTGGTTTTATGAAAATTAGAATCAATGAAGCAGTTGAAGAATATAATAATCTTCCAAAAGTAACTCAAGAAAGATTTAATTATTATCAAGGTTATATTCATGGATTAAAGACTGGAATTAGAATTATTGAAAATTCTAATAAATAAATTTACAATAAAATAAAAATGGGAATATGGTGTTATAATTGGGATGGAGGAAATTACACACATGGTTGTGTTATTAATTTCAAAACAAAAGAAGATGCAATTAAACATGCACTAGCAAATAATAAAGGCAAAGTAGATTTAGACGAAGATATTTATTATTTGGAAGAGGGGGAGATTGAAGAGATTTACACTGGAGAATAAATCTACAATTATTTAACATAAAGAAAATGGTAAAATTAGACAAAGAACAAATTTTAGATGCAATAGAAGAATTAGACGATTGGCAAGATGTTTATGAGATTTACTCTCATTGTTTTGAAGAATTAAACAAAGCAGGACAACTTGAGGGAATAGGTACATTTAGATAATGTACAATTATTTAAAAAATGGAATTAGACGAAGTAAAAACCATATTAATTAAAAATATAGAAAAGGCAGAAGACTATTCAGATTTAGACACAATTTGTAAAATAGGAATAGATTTAAGCTATTATTTAAGCTTAAATAAAAAAGATTAGTACAATTATTTGAAAATGGAAATTTATATTTTAGTAGATACAAATGGTACTCCTTTTGCTTTTAAGAAATTAAATAAAGCAATTTCGTATATGAAAAAATGTTATGATGATGATGTTGAGTATGTAGATACTATAAACGGAATGCGTCACTATATTTGGAAAGGGAATAACGAATATATTACTATTAGAAAAAGTGAAATATTTGAGTAAATAAATGGCCAATTTTTTGTAGTTGGAAATATGACTTAATCTTTTTTAAGTCATGTTAGGGGGGACTTATTTACCCTCTTTTTTTGTTCGCTTTCCTATATGAAAAGCGTATAAAAATAAATGTTTTTGAAAATCCATATATAAATAAAAAGAAGGGGGTTCGCTAAAAAAATGAAAAACGAACAAATAAAAGTTTACAAAGGAAGAGAAGCAAAACATTATGAAAGATTTGAAGATACAATAAAATATCTTAATGAAGAACAAATAAAAAAATTTTTACTTCATGTAAAACAAAAAGAAGATAAGAACAGACAAAGAAATAGATTAATTTTTGAGTTATTGCTTTCAACTGGAATGAGAATAACAGAATTTTCATTGATTAAAGTTTCAGACATAGACTTTGAACAATGTTTGATAAATATACCATTCAACAACACAAAGACTGCAAAAAGAAGAATTGCAAGAGTGAAGAGAGAATTGTTGCTTGATCTAAAAGATTATATAATAAATAACAATATCAAAAATGGTTTTGTATTTAGAAATAATGAAAATAAAGAATTAAGTGCTAGATTTTATCAAAAGTTATGTGAAAAATATCAAATTGAAGATTTACCATTTAAAATACATCCTCATGCTTTCAGACATAGCCATATTATACTCGCATTGAAAAAAGGAGTCCCAATAAATGCTGTGCAACAACAAGTTGGTCATATGGATTTGAAAACTACTTCAATTTATTCAAAATTAGCTGGTGTTGATGTAGTGAGAGGATATGAAGGTTTTGAATATTAGTTTCTTATAATAAAAACTATTCAAAAGAAAAAAAGTCTTCTATTTTAGGCTTAAAATAGATAAATAGTATATGTTAAAATATTTGCAGGAAGTGCATCAGAAGTTTTAGGCAAACAGATTGCCTCAGCTTCTGATTCTGCATTAGGCCAAGTGTCTATGTTACGTTTTAGCGATGGTGAATTCCAACCTTCTTTTGAGGAAACCGTTCGTGGAGACTCTGTCTTTATCATTCAGAGCACCATTCCCCCAACTGATAACTTGATGGAATTACTCTTGATGGTAGATGCAGCCAAAAGAGCCTCTGCAAAGGAAATCATTGCCGTTGTTCCATATTTTGGATTTGCAAGACAAGACAGAAAGGATAAACCTCGCGTTGCGATTGGCTCTAAACTGGTTGCAAACATGTTGTCTGCTGCAGGTATTACTCGCATTATAACCATGGATTTACATGCCGATCAAATTCAGGGCTTTTTCGAAGTTCCTGTTGATCATTTGTACGCCAGCTCAATTTTTATTCCGTACCTAAAAACTCTCAACCAAGAAAACATGATTATTGCTGCTCCTGACACAGGAGGGACAAAAAGAGCAAATTCGTACGCAAAATTTTTGGATTGTGGACTAGCAATTTGTTACAAGCAACGTAAAAAAGCAAACGAAGTAGCCAACATGACGGTAATTGGTGACGTTAGCGGAAAAGATGTTGTACTTGTTGATGATTTAATTGATACCGCTGGTACGCTTTGTAAAGCTGCTGACATGATGTTTGATCATGGAGCCAAATCAGTTCGAGCATTGATTACTCACCCGGTACTAAGCGGACCAGCTTACGAAAGAATAGAAAACTCAAAATTGACTGAATTGGTGGTAACGGATACAATCCCGTTGAAGCAACAGTCAGATAAAATTCGCGTACTCACTGTTGCGGATTTATTTAGTAATGTAATAGAAAACGTAATTCATAAAAAATCAATTAGTTCTCACTTTTTGATTTAAACAATAATATTGTTAATGCCAATGTTTATAAAATTAACGAATTTAGATCTTTTTTGTATTGGAAAGAAAAGCCTAATTCAGATTCTATAAAAATGGAATATAGAATTTATCCTTATCAGTTTTCGAAACGTGTTTTTACTAATGACTACAATAAGTATAAAAATTATAAAAACAATGTCGGTTTTTTAATTAATACAAATATTGAAGATAATGGACGAACAGAAAGTGGTTTTATTGATTTTGGTAAACTTTCTTATGATGGAGATTTTTCTAGAGGAGTTAGTTTTGGAAATGGGCAAAGTTTAAACTTAAACTCAAGCTTTAATTTACAAATAGCAGGTAATTTAACTAAAGATATTGAAATAAAGGCAGCTATTACAGACAACAATAT
>CAKZOW010000054.1 GCA_937138345.1 uncultured archaeon
AGGCTTAACTTCTGTGTTCGAGACGGGAACAGGTGTAACCCTAAGCTATATGAACCTATAAATATAATAAACTAGAATCCCTTTATAAAGTTTTCGAAATAGAAACCTAACTAATATAAAAGAAGAAATACATATATTGTTATGATTGAAAAAAAACTTGGAGAGAAGATTAAAAAATTTGAGTTTAAAGTATTTATTTTATTTGGATCTAGAGCAACAAGTAATTTTCAAAAAAACAGCGATTGGGATTTTGCCTATTTTAGAGAAAAGGAGTTAAGCGAAAATGAAAAAAATCAACTCTGGGATATAATATATACATTGACAAACAACGAAAACATAGATATTATCCATATTAATACAACATATGACCCTCTTGTAAAAAAAGAAATTTTTACAAAAGGAAAATTATTATATGGAAATGAAGAAGTATTCTCTAGGATGCAAGACCAGGCAGTATTTGAATACCTTGACTTTGAACCTAATTACATTGATCAAAAAGAAATTATCAGTAAAAGATTAGAATTATTATAAAAATGGATGCTACAATTGAGAGAAAAATTGAATTTATTACACAATCACTCATTGATTTAAAAGAATCAATTGAAGAATACGAGAAAACCAAAGAAGCAAAACAAAAAAAGCAATTTTTTACATTATCTAAAAGATATTGTGAAGAAGCAGTTGAGACAACTATTAAACTAAATCAAATATTATTGAAAAAGCACTTAAAATTCCCCAAGTCATATGTCCATTCATTTTTAGACTTAAAAGAATACTATGATTTTAGCGATATTAACATAGAAGAGATATCACAAGTTGCTAAGTTCAGAAATGAATTAGCACATGATTATATTGATATGAGTCCACAATACAGTATAGAACATTCTAAAAGAACTTTGAAAAATTTAAAAATATATCTTAAAAAAATTATTTCAATCCTTTAAACTTTACGGATAAAGGTAAATCACGTCCCCAATGAGAGACCTAGGAGCAGTAAAATCAACGGGAACAACCCCTCCATCAGCATGAACTACATTTAGAAGAAGATTATCCCCTTCTTGAATATTGGCAGAACCTGCAAAAGTAAAAATTAATTCTACCATATCTCCTTCATTAATATATCCTTCTTGATATTTTCCACCTTGAATTAAATATCTATATCCAAATGACGATGTATCAAAGGTAGCATCTCCAGAAGAGTAAATTGACTGAGATGATGCAGGAGTTCCAAATTGAAGCAATAATTCATCAATTCTTGAAGCATCTGAACCAGCCCGTAATTTTAGTACAGCAGATACATTAGCAACACCTGATTGAAATTCTCCAATAGATGGGCCCTTTGTAATATACACTTGAGTAACCTCCACACTTGATGAGAGTTTATTACTTGTATCTTTGTTAACTTCATTAGATACAGATTCAAGAGAAGAAGCAGTAGAAGTAATAACAGATGCAGCAATTGATACTACAATTACTACCATAATAAAAGCAATAATAACACCAATTCCTTGTTGTGCTTTTTTAACATGTGAATTCATAAGATAAATTCAGATGAAAAGCATTTAAAAATTAATAACTACAAATAAGAGACTAAAAGAGAATTATGGATAAAGATAAGTAACTGAACCAATCATTGCCAAAGGAGTTCTGAAATCTGCCATCCTCACAGCACCACTATTTGTAATAACACGAATTGAACCAGATACATCCTCACCTAATACTGAACCATTGGTAGTATAAAAATCAAATTTAACAACATCACCTTTACTTAAATATCCTTCTTTATATTTATTTCCACGAATGACATACTCTGCAGAATATGTTGCATCTGTAGCTGAAGCACCTAAGAAATATGTCAGAGCTTGTGAATCTTCTACAGTATCGAATTTGACATATACTTGATCTAATTTAATAGCAGGAGCACCCGGCATTGTTCTTACAAGAACTGAGAATAAATCAACACCCCCATTAATTTGGGCATCTTGAGTTCCATTTACATAAAACTGCATAATTTCTAAAGAAGTTGTTACTTTTTCTTCTGTTTGTCCTGCAACATCATTAGATTTTGATTGAAGTGAAGAAGAAGTTTGGATAATTACTGAGGCTGCTACAACACCCACTAAAATTAACGCAATAAAAATAATTAACGTAGAAGTCCCTTCAGAACCTTTTTTTTGATGTTTTTCATCTATCATAGAGAAATAACTTAATTGAGAATATATAAATGTACGTTAATACTTTAAAGTAGAATAAATGTGAAAAACTTAATCCCAATTATGGGAATAAGTAAGTTGTAACTTCAACCATAGCTGAAGGTGTTGTCATATCAACTGGTTTAACAGCTCCGTTTTTAGTTAATAATCTAATTGTTGCTGTATCTCCTTCACCAACTTCATTTAAGTTGTCAAAAGTAACTTGTGCTAAATCTCCAGTTACTAAATAACCTGAAGTACCTGCAACACCACCATTTGAAACATAAGTAACATTGTAGTTAGCATCATCTGCAGCACCTGTTGTGTACTGTAGAGTTTGTGATCCTGATTGAGTATCCATTTTAACAATTAAATCATTTAAGTTAATTGGTGATGAACCTGAACCTAATCTTACAATCATAGTTACAGAATCTGATGTTGAATCTGATCCGTTAATGAAACCATCTGAAGTGTTTGTTGCGTAAACTTGAACTACTTCAATATCAGTAGTAATTTTTTCTTGTGATTGTCTTCCTACATCAAGTGATTTTGATTGTAGTGATGAAGCTGTCTGGATTAAAACACCTGCTGCCACTGCTGCAACTAAAATTAAAGCAATGAAAATAATTAGTGTTCCAATTCCTTGAGCTCCTTTTGTGTTTGAGTTTTTATTGAAAACCATTTTATAATATTTCTACATAAATATATTTATGGAATGCTGAGTGCGTGTAGAGCGCATACAACATATTATAAACGAATTTCATTTATCGTTTGAAGCTGAAATTAAATAATATCCCAGTTGCATTCAAACTATAAAATACGTTTGTAATCAAGATTCAATAAAAAATGCTTTTATTTATTTGTAACTTCTAAACAAAAGTTGTTATTTGTTTTGTTTTAGAAGTAATGAAAAAATAGATAATAATTGAAAAAAATTATCCAAAACAAATATTGATAAATATAATATATATTAATATTATCGAGCTTTTTATAAATCTAGAAAATGCAAATCTACTATGAGCGAACTTAACAAATTATTAGACATCATCCACGAATTAGTTGGAGACGAAGCTGCACAAGTAGTAGAATTCTTATATGAAAATGCTGGAGCATCAGAATTTGATATATCAGATAATATCGGATTTGCAGTGTCACAAATCAGATCAATTTTATATGATTTAAAAGCTAAAAATTTAATTGATTATGATAGAAGAAAAGATAAAGAAAAAGGATGGTACTTATATTACTGGAGAGTATTACCTCAAAACTTCGATACAGTATATATGAATGAGAAGAAGAAAAAATTAGATCAATTCAAAGAGAGACTTGAAAATGAAGAAACATCAACATTTTATATCTGCCCAAACTTTTGTAAGAGATTATCTTTTGAAGACTCATTAGACAATAATTTCACATGTCCTGTTTGTGGAACACTTATGAATGAAGAGAATAAATCCAGAAAAATTGAGATGCTTAAAAGAAACATTGCTGAGCACGAAACTCTTCTTGGTCAAAACTAATAACTATAATAATTTGTTTAGTTCATAAACAAATCTTTTTTCTAAAGCAAATATATAACCAAAGCAAGACTCACCAATAATATTATATTGATTAAAAATCCTTTCTTAATTTTATCTAATTTTGACTTTTCTATTAAAAATAATAATAAAAAACTTCCCAAATACCCTCCAAGATGTGCAAATTGATTAATAGTGTCATCTCTTACCAAACCAGAAATATCCCCATAAATAGATATCCATCCCAACACAAAAATTGGAATTACATAAAGTACCCTATGAAATGGCTCAGACAAGATCGATAGTAAAATAATTGTAGCAATCGCACCACTTGCACCCCATGAAGAAAATATATCTCCTAAGTAAAAAGAGAATAAGTGAGAGATAATATTTGCAAAAACACCACCCAATAAAAAAACCAATACTATTTGAGATCCAATATGCTTCTCTAAAATTCTCCCAAAAATAAATAATGCAATAGAATTACTTAGAAGATGAAGTAAAGAACCATGAAAGAAAATTGCAGTTACAATAGTGTAAAAATCAGAAGTGAAAAGATGATTTGGAGACGTTGCAAACATTGTTCCAAATTGTTCAAAAAAAACAAATTGTAATACATAAATCACCCACAATAGAGCAATAATTACCTCAGTATAATTTGTTGACTTATCTTTTTTTTCTTCAGACATACCTAATTAAAAGACAAAGACTTTAATAATTTTAGTATTATTTAAAATAAATTACATAGTAAGAAAATATGCTGCCATAGTCAAAATAAGTAAAACAATATTAAATGCTGGAAACGTAGACGAAGGGGCCGAAGACAAAGAAGATGCAACAATAGAATTAGGATTACTATCACAAATTGTAGAATACACACAAAAAGGAGATGACCCATTAAAGTTTTGGTAAAAATTATTTAAAAAAACCATGTCAGTTCCTGCACTACCAAAACCCAAAATATTTGATGTATTTCCAATATAAGAATTTTCAAAAGTTAAATTTGATACCGTATTATCAAAATCAATTGGAGTAGTAGTACTTCTTAAATCAAGATTTCTAAAAACCGAATTATTGATTGGATTTTTAATTCCCAAAGAAACATTATCAAGGTAAAGGCCATCAACTAAATTATTTGATTCTGTGGTCACAAATGCTAGTCCAACATTTGCATCCGAGATAGTAATATTTCTAAATGTCACATTTTCAACACCAAAATGCATGTAAAAAGCATTTAATTGAGGATTTTCAACTACAATATTTTCAAATAAAGAATTACTTAACCCAGAAGTATAAATTGCATTATTATTTGAAAAATTTACAAATGATACATTAACAAATTCAAAACCACTACCACCCGCTAAATATGCCCTTGAAAAATTTACAAAATTACAATTATAAAATCTAAAATCCATCTCATTGAAAAAATTAATTACATGTCTAGAAGAATTTCCAAAATAAGTATAGCCATTACAATCCACAGTAACGTTTTGCTGATTTCCCGAAACGAGGAATCCATCATTATTTAAACAAGTAATATTTTCTGAAAAATAGTATTCATTGTTTGAAACTAAATAAGATCCACAAAATGATTGATTAATTTCAATTGTTGCTGCAAAAGTTGAATAAGAAGCAACCATGAAAAAGCATAAAAATCCTAAGAGTAATACAGTAATGCTCCGATAAAAACTACTCATAATAAATATATGACACAGAGACATTTAATAAATATTAGTTAGCACTAATGTAAAAAATAGAGTATCAATTATTATGCAAAGATAGAAAAGTAGGAGGATTCTTTTTAAGCTTTGATCTGAGGAGTTTATAATTTGGACAAAATCTAGCCACCTCATTCCAAAAAGCAGAAGAGTGATTTTTGTGTTTTACATGAGAGAGTTCATGATAGATAACATAATCCAATACTTCTTTTGGAGCATTGAGTAGTTTTATATTCATCAAAATTTCATTAGTATGAGTACAATGACCCCATTTTGAAGAAACATCTTTTACCACAACTCCTGTAATTGGTGCTCTATAAGATATTGAGTTAATATAATGGACATAATCTATGAGGTTTTGTGAAAAATGTTTGAGCAAAAGTTTTTTTATTTTTTTTTCGATTAGCTCTAAAGAGAGATTTTCATCTACATAGACAATAGAATCGCTAATTTTAGTTATTTTCTTGTTGTGAAACATTATTGAAAATTGTTTGCCTGCAAAATAAAACATTCTTTTCTCAATGATGTCTTTAAATGATGTAGAAGAGATATTTAGGGCTGAGAGTTTTTTAGTAATGGAATCTAAAAGAGATTTGAAATGAGATTTTGTTTCATTATAAGATAAATAAGAAGAAAGCCTAAAGTGAAGAGTATTTTCTTTAAATGAAACTGAAGATGATTTTTTTTTATAAAATGAAACTACAATAGCATAAGAAGTAGAATTTATTTCTACTGTTTTGGGAAATTCAATATCTTCTTTTTTTTTGAAAAACATACTTAATTAAAATCAATTGTCTTTATTTTAAAGATTTTTCTCAGTGTTGGAATAATGTATTTAACAATATCTTCTTTTGTAAATTCGTTTTTATTTTTAAATACCAAATTTAATCTATTTCTTGCATTTAAAAATACAAAAACATCCTTATTTTCATATACTGAACACACATTTTCAAAGTTGAATCTTTGTTTTAGTTTAAAGAGGAATTTATCTGGAATCTCAATAAATGAATCCCCTTCCAAATCTGTTTTGTCTCTTTTAATATCCCAATTTAGATAATAAGAGAGAGTTAATATTCTTCTTAAAATAACATTTAATTGAGAAGAATCTTTTCTTCTATCTTGAATTTGATTTAAGATGTCAGTAATTTTAACTTTTTTTTGTTTTTCTTTGAGTTGTTTGTATGCTCTTAAAATTTGAAAATTAAGTGCACTTAGCGAGAGATGTTCTTTGAATTCTTGCTCTGAGAGATCATCTACAAAAAATTGCGAACCAAACACAAATAACCCAGCATCTTCGGGATGAGATTCATCTGAGAAATAGAGAAGCTCATAATCTGTTTTTTCTGACTCTTTTAACACATCTGAGGAGATTGTGAGTTTTTTTAAATCAAATAAAGAAGTAATTGTAGAGATTCTTTGTTCTAATTTTTGCACATATTCTTTAAAGTCTGCCATAGAGTATAGTATATTTTAAAGTATTTAAAGTTTTTGAGGTAAAAATAATAAAATCACAAATAAAAAGTAGTTATGTTTATAAACCGTTTTTAGTTATTAATTACTATACTATATTAGTATACAGTACTAAATATATTAATCAAAAAAAACTAAAAAATGGCAAAAGATTTAGGACAAGCTGTAATGGAGGCTATGAAAAAGCCGACATTAATTAGAAATATTGCAATTGCTGCGCACATTGATCACGGAAAAACAACATTATCAGACAACCTTTTAGCAGGTGCTGGTATGATTTCAGACGAACTTGCTGGAAAACAAAGATTCATGGATTCACACGCAGATGAAGCTGCGAGAGGAATTACAATTGACTCCGCAAATGTTTCAATGATTCACAATGTAGAAGGACAAGACTTCCTTATCAACTTAATCGATACTCCTGGTCACGTAGACTTCGGTGGAGACGTAACAAGAGCTATGAGAGCTGTTGATGGTGCTGTAGTATTATCATGTGCTGTAGAGGGAATTATGCCTCAAACAGAAACAGTTTTAAGACAAGCATTAAAAGAAAAAGTTAAACCTATTTTATTTATTAATAAAGCTGATAGACTTATTAAAGAATTAAAATTAACTCCTGAAATGATGCAAGAGAGATTTGTTAAAATTATTAATGAAGTTAATGCTTTAATTGTTAAAATCGCACCACCTGAATTTAAACAAAAATGGCAAGTAAATGTTGCTGATGGATCAGTTTGTTTTGGTTCAGCTTACTCAAATTGGGCATTATCAGTTCCTTACATGCAAAAGAAAGGATTAAAATTCGGAGATATTATTAATGTATACGAAGAAGATGACGCTGAAAAATTAAAAGCATTTGCTAAATCAGCTCCACTTCACGAAGTTTTATTAAACTCAGTTGTTGAACACCACCCTAACCCAGTTGAAGCTCAAAAATACAGAATTCCATTAATTTGGAACGGAGATGCTGATTCACCTGAAGGTAAAGATTTAGTTAACTGTGATCCTAGCGGAGAATTAGCTTTTGTAATTACAAAAATTACTCAAGATAAACATGCAGGAGAAGTAGCTACAGGACGTATGTTCTCAGGTACAGTTAAAAAAGGACAAGATATCCAATCATCATCAGGTAAAAAAGGAAGAGTACAACAAGTATTTATTTCAAAAGGACCTCAAAGAGTTCAAATTGAATCAGCAGTTTCAGGAAATATTGTAGGAATTGCAGGACTTAAAGATATTACTGTAGGAGAGACAATCTCAACTAAAGATATTACTCCATTTGAAGATATCCAACACATTTTCGAACCAGTTGTAACTGTTGCAGTTGAACCAGAAAAACCTGCAGACTTACCTAAAATGGTTGAAGTTCTAAAAGTAGTTGGTAAAGAAGATCCTTCACTTAAAGTTACAATTAACGAAGAAACTGGAGAATTCCTTATCGCAGGTATGGGTGAATTACACCTAGAAGTTGTTACTAACAGAATTAAAGAAGAAAAAGGTTTAAACATCAGAGTTTCACCTCCAATTGTATCATATAGAGAAGCTGTTACTAAATTATCCCCTCAAGTTGAAGGAAAATCACCTAACAAACACAATAAGTTCTACATTACATTAGAACCACTTGAAGAAGAATTCATTGAAGCTATTGCTAATAAAGAAGTTCCTTCAGGAAGAATTAAGAAAAAAGACAGAGAATTATGGGATCTTATGCACTCTAAAGGATTATCCAAAGATGAAGCTGAGAGAGTTAAACATATTTTCGAAGGAAATGTATTTATTGACATGACTAGAGGTATTGTTGCACTTAACGAAGTTATTGAATTAGTACTTGATGGATTTGAAGAAGTAATGAAACAAGGACCTCTTGCAAGAGAAGGTTGTGTTAACATGAAAATTAAATTAATGGATGTTACTCTGCACGAAGATAGTATTCACAGAGGTCCAGGTCAAGTTTACCCAGCAATTAGAGATGGTCTAAAACAAGCAATTGGAGAAGCAGGAGCAATGCTTTATGAGCCTGTTCAAGTTATCCAAGTAGATTGTCCACAAGATATGATGGGTTCAGTTTCAGCTGAAATTTCAAACAGAAGAGGCCAAGTAGTTGACATGATTATGGATGAAGACAACTTATCAGTTATTGCTAGAGTTCCAGTTGCAGAAACATTTGGAATGACAGGAGATATTAGATCAGCAACAGGTGGTAAAGGATCATTCTTTGTTAAATCAATGGCTTTTGAAGTATTACCTCACGAGAAACAAGCTCAAATCATTAAAGAGATTAGAGATAGAAAAGGATTAACTGACAATCAATAAATAAAGTTTCAAAGAAACTTTATTTTTCTTTAAATAAATTTATTCTAAATATAAAACATAATAATGTAATTTTACTATATTACTCCAGAATACATCTAGGTATTTTGGGATATTTATAAAAATCTAAAATAAAAACAAATTCAGAATTCACTATATCTTTTCCAAATAAAGATTTTATATTGTTATACTCAACATACATTTCATTAATAGATGATGCAAAAAAAGTAATTGAAATATTCCAAGTTCCTAGAGATTCAACGTAAGATGTAATATAGCTATTAGTGATTATTTTTTCTTTTAAATCTAAAATTTTATTTGGTTTAAATGAAAATAATGCAATACCCCATATTTTATTAAATTTATTTCCATCAATTACTATTGAATTTCCAAGCAAAACATTATTTTTTTCTAGTTTTTTTATTTTATAAGAAACTGATTCTGAAGTAGATTGTAAAGTACTAGCTATTTTTGCATAAGATTGCTTTGGGTTTTGTCCCAATAAGAAAATAATTTCTTTATCTCCTGGAGATAAAATAATTTTATTATTTTGAGAGGTATTTTTTTTTAAAGAATTATTATCTAAATCCTCATCAAATAAAGTAGATAAAAAAAAGTTGCTTGGTGACTTGTACTTATCAATAACTACTAATAGATCTAGTCTCTGTATTATTGATGAAAAATTTTCATATATTTCTTTGATAAACAAATTCGCATTAGAGTCATTTTTTGCTAAAAATGAAATTTTACAATCATAACTTCCAAAACATTTTCCAATCCAAGTCGTATTCTGATGAGATATAAGATATTCAAAAAAGTCTGAGGAAATATTTTCTGAAAAATTTTGAAATTTAATAAAAATATTAAATTCTTTTAAGTTAAAATACCTGTAATCAACTTTTAATGAGTAATCTTTGATAAAACCTAATTCTTCAAATGAGGATAATTTAGAGGAAATTGTTTCTTTAGAATAGCCTATTTTTTTGGATAATTGTCTATTACTTTGTCTAGAATTTTGTATTAGTTCTAGTAATAATTCTTTATCTTTTTTTGAAAACATAATACAAATAAGAAAAAATACTTTAAAAAATTTTGTTTTGTCTAAAATAATCAAAGAATATTATTATAATAATTAAAAATTATACATTAATATGTCAAATATTACTATGATAGGAACTGGGTATATTGGACTTGTTACGGGGACTCTTTTTGCAGATAAAGGAAATAATGTAACTTGCGTAGATAAAAACCAAGAAATTGTTGAATTACTTAATTCTGGAAAAATACATATTTTTGAACCAGGACTTGAAGAGTTGGTTAAAAAAAACAGAAAAGAAAATAGAATAAAATTTACTGAAAAATTAGATTTAAGTGACTCTGAATTTATATTTTTAGGAGTAAATACACCTTCAAATAAAGAAGGTTCTTTTAATTTAGAATATCTATTATCTGCTGCAAGAGAGATAGGAAGAGCACTAAAAAATGTTTCGGGATATAAGATAATTGTAGGTAAAAGTACTGTTCCACAAGGAACACATAAGTTAATTGAAGAGATAATAAATAAAGAATTAAAAAGAAACTATTACTTAATAGTTATTAGAGTAATTTTTATAGAAAAAAGATAATATTTCTGAAAAATAATGAAAATTATTATAAGAATATAATGACTTTATAAACACATAACAATT
>CAKZOW010000055.1 GCA_937138345.1 uncultured archaeon
AAACCAATTAAGACAAAAGCAATTATTTCTCAAATAAAAGAATTGACTCCAGATGTAAAACATTTCGAACTAACATTAGAAGATGAAATGGAATTCAAAGCAGGGCAATTTATTAACTTAGCATTTGAAGAAGAAGGAAAACTAGTAAGAAAACCTTACTCAATAGCATCTCATCCACATGATCCTAAAAAAATTGAACTCTGTATCAAATTAGTTCCAAATGGAAAGCTAACTCCACACCTGTGGAAAAAAGAGGAAGGGTTTGAAGTAGAAATAATGGGACCTCTGGGTTTATTTAATTTAGATAAAGTAAAAGCAATTGAAGAAACAGATGAACTAACAAGTGACCTCAAACCGCAACTACTATTTATTGGAACTGGAACTGGGATTGCTCCTCTTAGATCAATGATCAAAGAACTTATTGCAAATGAAGAAGACTATCAAATGACTCTTCTTTTCGGAGTCAGACATGAAGGACATCACTGCTATGAAGAAGAATTCAAAAACTTAGAAATTCTCTCACCTAATTTCAAATACATTCCAGTTGTTTCACGTCCAACAGACTCATGGCAAGGAAGAATTGGTCATGTTCAAAATAATTTAGATTCAATACAACCTGATAATACTCAAGTATATATCTGCGGATTACCTCTTATGGTAGAAGAAACAACTCAAAAACTCCTAGAAAAAGGATTTGCAAAAGAACAAATTCACGCAGAAAAATATGTTTAATAAACATATAGTCTAAAATCTTCAATTTTAGTTAAGTATGTATAAATACATACCCTCATAAATTTTCAATTTATGTTGAATACATTTAGAATATATATTGTCAAGAATTTCTAGCTAATATAAAATATAAGTTAAATAAATATAAAAGTAAAATAAAAAATTACTTTCTTCTCTTTGATTTCTTTTTAGGATTTCCTGATCCACCACTATGACTTACAATTCCTTTTTTTTCTCTTGAAAGCAACCAGTGATATAAAATACCTGCATTTGAAAACCATGTAGAAACAAAGTCCACTAAAAGTCCAACAACTAAAATCAAAGCAATTTGGAAGATAACTGAGGAATTTGTTAAAATCATAGCACCAATTCCTGCAACTAAAGTTGTTAACGTCATAAGTAAACCTGTTCTAAATGAGAATGATAACTTTTCTAAAATTGGATCATCGTTTTCTTCCTTATACATTCTATTTGTAAGTAAAACATCTGTATCAATTGAATATCCAATAATCATCAGTAATGCACCAATTCCTGCAACCCCAATATGAACTTCAAAAAAATTTAAAACACCAACAGTTACAATTAAATCAAATAATGCAGATAACACAATTGCTCCTGAAGGAACTAATTCTCTAAAATACAAGAAAATAACTCCAGACATTAGTAAAAAAGAAATTGCTAAGATAACCATTGCCTGTTTGAAAAATGATAATGATAAAGTAGGTGAAATAAAATTAGAAGAATAATTCTCTCCTAGAACTAGTTCTTCTCCTAAAATTAAAGAAACTTCCTGAGTAAAAATCCCCTCATCCATATCTGTATCTACAATAAATCCAATAACTTCCCCATCTTCTTCTAGATTAGATACAATAAAAGAATTATCTTTAAAATCATTCTCAAGTTTCTCCTGAAGCTCAACTGAAGAAAGAGCTGTTGATTCGATAATTGCGCTCAATCCACCCTTTAATGACACATCACGATAAATTGGAGTACCATCTTCGCCAATAGTAATAATAATAGATACTATTGAAAATAAAAACAAAAAGAGAGGTAAAAAAAATAATAACTTATACTTTTTTTCATACCAAGACTCTAATTTCTTAAAAAAATCATTGTTAGTCATAAGAAAAATACATGTTAAAACTTTAAAAAGTTTAGCAAACGATACCACTATATTTAAAAAGAATAAAGAATACAAAATTCTATGAGTGATGATGTTGTAATAATTGATGACAAACCAGAAACTGAAGAATTACCATTACTAACATTTAATGCAATATATAACATCTTAAGAGAAGAAAAAAAAACAAAAGGATTACAAAAATATCCTAATTTATTCTATGAAGCAATGGAGAAATTTATCTCCGATAAAAAACAAACTATTAAAAATGAAGAAAACCCTGAAAGACGTAAAAAAGAGCAAAACATACTAAACAATGCTAAAAAAATCGCAAATGAAATTGTCGCAATAAGAAGTCAAAAAATTGCAAGAATTGCAACAAGCAATGCATTTAGTGAGGAAAGTATCATAGATGAAGAAAACATTCTTCAAAAAGAAAAAGACATCTACAATGCAATTACAAAAGAAATCAAAAAACTTACAAAAAACATCTAACAATGGTAGCTAAAAATTATACTAAGGGAACTGAGAGGAACTTCATTTTTTTCCTATCATTTATATTTGTAGCATTGACATTTTTTGTTCTCAAAGACATCCTATCAATTATCATATACGCAGCAATATTATCTTACTTCCTTTATCCTCTGCACAAATATTTTTTAGAAAAAACACACAAAAATGCCCTTTCCTCAATTTTAACAATTACAACCGCAACAATAGGATTAGTCCTCCCTCTAACACTATTATTTTTATTTTTAGTTCTCTCCCTTCTAAAACTCATTGCTAGATACCAAGAATACATTAAAAATCCTGAGCTCCTCAATGCTGCTCTTTATTCAAATCTAGAAAAAATAACCGATTCTTCCCTCCTCTCAAGTTTTGATTACTCCAACTCCCTAACATCACTAGTAAATATGATCATTGCCTATGCAGAGTCTATTTTCTCATCAATACCTAGTGCTATGTTTAGTCTTTTTGTAATTCTTTTCATTACTTATTATATCTTAATTCATAATAAAACAATTTTCAAAACAATTAATCATTATTTGCCTCTTAGTCTAAATAAACAAAACGAAATACTAAATAATATACAGAAAAACATAAAAGTTCTCTTCAGAGGATATTTCCTAACTGGACTAATTCAGACATTAGTAGCTACAATTGGTTACATCATATTTGGTGTTGAAAATATTTTAATTATTACATTTTTAACTTTCATTACATCACTAATCCCTTACCTAGGTTCTCCTATGGTTTGGGTTCCTGTTGCATTTTTCATGATAATAACTGGAGATTCATTTGGAGGGGTCGGATTATTAATTTATGGAGTATTAGTAATATCTATGATAGACAACATTATAAGGCCTGCTTTAATGAGTAATAAAGACACAATATCTCCTCCATTGGTATTTGTTGGTTTTATTGGTGGAATGCTTGCTTTTGGACTTGAAGGGATCATTTTAGGACCTATAATCATCTCAATTACTACAATATTGCTCAAATACCTCTCAGAAAACTTAGAAAAACAAACATTCTAAGAAAAAATATTATAAATGAATATATACTATATATATTTATTATGGAACCTAGAAAAATCATTAAATTTGGCAATTCTTCTCATGTAATAACTCTGCCACAAGAATGGTTAGAAGTAAATAATCTTCAAAAAGGAGACTCATTAAACATAGTTGAGAAACCAAAATCTCTGCTAATTACTATGCAAAATGAAAAAATTGAGAAAAAAGCTCAAATTAGTATTGATAATAAACCTTTAAAATTATTTAATAAAGAACTCCTCTCATACTATCTAAAGAATTATAAGATAATTGAAATTGTTGGAAACGATATCCACCAAAGACTAGATGAAATTACTAGGTTCAAAGAAAAAATATCTTCTGTTGAAATTACAGAAATTACAAAAGACAAAATTGTTCTAAGAGATTTAACATCTCCTAGCGAATTAAACCTAAATCAACTCATCAAAGAAATCATTGACATGCAAAATTTATTTTTTGAGAAACTTTGCCAAGAAAATGTAAAAGAACAATATTCATTTCTAATTCAATTAGATAAAAATATCAATAAATTGTCATTTCTCTCACACAAAGCAATCAATCACAATTTAGAATCTCTTGAAGATACGCAAAAAGTTGCAGGTGCAGTTCATTATTGGAGAATTACATCGAATTTAGAAGAGCAAGGAGACATTCTAAAACGTATTGCTAGGTATCTTAAAAACGAATCTAATGAACACAATCACTTTATTTCTATGACTATTGAAAAATTAAAAGAATATTTTATATTTATAACAAGGCTCCTAGAAACTGAAAATATTGAAGATTTCGATAAAAATCTAGAAATTTATTTAGATAAAAAACAAACTCTATTAAGAGAAATTGAAGAACTCAGAGGAAAACTTCTCGATGACTTAAACTTATTTTTAGTAATCTCACAACTATTCAAAGATATTTTAGGAAAGCTAGACTCTGTGATTTTATCAATTATTGATCTTAAACTCAAATAATTATAAACAATGGAAGAGGAAAAAAAGGTAGAAAATAAAAACAAAATTTTAAAAAATATTTTTTTTGGAATTGGTATAGTAAGTATCATATTGGCAGTTCTCTCAACAATTGTAAAAACATTAGAAATTACTCAATCTGCACAATATTCTCCAGACATCATTGTCCAGTATATTCCAGCAATTGTTTTATTATTTTTAGGACATATTTTCCTAACACTAGGTAAAGAATTAAACTCATTTTTCAAATTAGCTGGTAAAAGCATGATTACACTTTGTGCTTTTTTTCTCTCTGCTGCAATCATAACTGGATCTTTCTATGTTTACTCTGAGGAATTAGTACAAGACATCCAGCCTTCTTTGGATCATCTCATCATAGAATATATTTCATCTCAAGAAGGATTAGAATTTCAAATACTACAAGATCTATTGAATGAAACTGTAGATTTTCAAACATTTAGTGCAACTAAATTAAAGCAAGACCAAAAAAAATATCTCATAGATTCTTTTGAAATAAACACTATTGAAGAATTAAGTGAAGAAGAAATTGAAGAATTACCTTCCAAGATAATTTCTACTATTTATGAATCTCTCCTCCAACAAAATCAAACCTCGATTATAAATTCTCCAATTCCTATCGCACAAATAATTACTTTTCTCAAAAGCGGCGGAAATCTTGAATTAACACTAGTTACAATGAGTTACCTCTATGATGCAAATGAAAATGCTTCCCTATTACTGATGATACCTTCACAAAACCAACTAGAATCATCAACTGAGAATTTAAATCATATCAGAGAACAATGTTCAACACTTGAGCAAAATCAGGTATGTGATGCATTTTCCTTAAGCGAATACAATAATTTAATAAATTATATTCAGGAAAACGAAACTCTTCCAATTGAAATTGACGCTAGAACAATTGAATCAATTAATTCTATTGAAAAATTAGAAAACAATATCGAAGATAAATTTTCACTATACGTTGAATTTATTTTAGCATCAGTATTATTTTTATTACTCGGATACTACTTCTTAGAAAAACATTACAAAAAAAAAGAAAAAGAACATTACTCTTATACACATACAATAAAAAATATTTCAAAACAACTTGGAAAATATTTCATCATACCAACAATACTTTTAAGCATTATAATTCTAGTGTTAAAAAGCAGCTTTGTAAAAGAATCAATTAATACACTATTTTTAGGAGTAGGTTTAAATATTGCAGAAATTGTTTTCAACTCTCCAATAATCCTAACTCTAAATAACATCATCATAACACTATTAATTATCCATTGTTCAATATTACTAATTACATGCATAATATACTTCATAATAAAAGACAAATAATTTTGAAGTATTCTTTAATAATCACTCATTAATTAGTATAAAATAATAAAAGAAATCAGACTAGATAAAAAATATGTTAAATAAGGTTCTAACCACTCCAGTTGATACACTAATTGGTGAATTAAGAGAGAGAAAAATTATGTCTTTCAAAGAAATAGAGACTAAATTAAAATTACCCCTCTCAATAATTCAAAGGTGGGTAGTAATACTTGAAGAATATAAAATTGTAAAAACATCATACAAAGGACTTGAAGGTTTTGTTGAAATAATTGAAAAAGAAGATAAAAACAAAGGTCCAGAAATCGAAGAAATTAAACTTTTATTTATTGAAAAATGTAAAGAAAAAGGAATGACTTTCGATCAGATGAGATCTATTTGGCCTAGTTTTCTAGAAGAACATTATCAAGCTATCAAAAAAGAGTTTGAGACTAAAGCTAGTAAAAAAGGATTTGATAAAAATAAAATTGCAATTGCATGGAATAAATTTGATAAAGATTTAAAGAGGTTTTAACAATGGGAATAGATATAGATTCATTTCTAAATAAAATAGAAAGTAAAAATGAAAAAGAAGAAGTAAGAAGTGGTAGTGATAATTCTAATACTTCTGAGAAAAAAAATTATAACATAGAATTTGAAAAAGCAATAATAGATAATTTTCAAAGCATCTCTGAAGAAATAAAAGATAAAGATTTACAACAACTAAAAGATATTTATGATGATCTAAAAAAATTCGATGAAAGTATGCCAAGTAAATTCCTAAGCATACAAAGCGTAGGATCAAAAACATTAGATTCACTCAACAATCAATATTCCTCAAAGCTACTCCAAACACTTGAAAATAATGCAACATATTATGCAAATAAAATCAAAGAAAATAACAAACTCATTGAAGAAGATCTTATTTCTAAAGAATACAAAGTTTGTTTGAAACTTCTAAAAGAGAATAAAGAATGCCTACAAAAATATCCTAACGAACTTGCAAATGAAAAACATCAACTATTTTTAGGAATCAAAAAATATGAACTAAAATTAAATATCGAAATTAGAAATTTTAAACTCTCACAATCATCAAGTATTAAACAAACACTGCTCACTAAAATAAAAGAGTTAAAAAATATCTTAGAACATAACTCAACTGAAGAAATTGAACATAAGATTACAGAAATTGAATTAACAATGAATAAAATTCCTCTATTATTTAGATCAAGCTTTGTAGATGAAAACATCCTTGTTCAAAAAGCAATTGTCAACGCTGAAGAAAAAATCATTGAATTAAAAAACAAGAAATTTGCTCAAAAAGAAAAAGAACTTAGAATAGTTCAAGAAAAGTTTCAGAATTCAATTATTAAAAAAGATTTGAATTCCTCCCTTTTACTCTACAACGAGATACTGCTATTATTTGAAGATCTTCCAAATACTAATTTTAAAGAAAAAAATACCTATTTATCAACACTTACAAAATTACACGGACAACTCAATAATTTATATGTGAAAAGTAATGTGGAACTTCTTCTTAGAAGTTATAATAATTCCAAAATTATCGAAGAAGCAAGAAACTATATTGACCATATTGAATTAACAAAAAGAATCTCTCCTGAAAATGTTTCTCTCATCTATGAAAAACTCAAAAAACTTCCAAAATCATCCCATATTGAACAAGATTCTATGATTAAAAAATACGAAATTCTCTTAGAAAAAATCTCTGATAAAAAAGAACACAAAAAAGAATTTAAAGAAGTAGAAGAGAGTATTGAACTTCCAAAAACAATAAAAAAAGCACTAAGTAATGATTCAGAAATAATTGATAGAGCAGTACAATACTTAAAATTTGTCAATGAAACTCACAATATGTCAAAAGAGATGGTTAAAAAAAACCTAGATTCATTACATAAAATTAAAAAAAGTTCTCTCTCGGAAAAATTAATTGAGAGATATACTAGAATTTTAAAAAAAATAGATGAGAAAGAAAAGCAAACTCCACAAAAAAAAATCTCCGTTGATCAAAATGTAGTTCATGAAATCCAAGAACTCTATGATGAAATGAAAAAAACTACATCAAAAAAAGAAAAATCAATACTCTACAAAAAAGTATTATTCTATCTTGATTTGGTAACACTTCCAACACATAAAAAAGAGGCAATAAAACAAAAAGTAAAATCAATCTATGAGAGGGACTAAAATGGAAATTGTAGACTCCTATGAAATAACTTTTGAAAATACGAAAATCCCAATTTCAATATACAAAGAAGAAGGAGATATGGTTCCAACATATGAAGTTGGTATTTTGGATGT
>CAKZOW010000056.1 GCA_937138345.1 uncultured archaeon
TTCTCAGAATTACTCTCTCCAAATGAAAATGGAGTAATTGGACTCTCAAAAGATCAAGAAACTCTTGAGCTAGAATTCATTTATCAAAATTCAAAAGGAAATCAAATAACTCCAAAAGTAGAAGCATCATTTTCAATTCAAGGGTATGGAGAAATAGGAACATTAAAACTTAAGAATTTAAGTAAAAAAAGCACTGAAAAAAATTCAATTACTTATACTGCAAGTATTGCATTAAATACAGATAATCTAAATAAAATATTAGATTCTCTCACAGTAGAATCAAATCCAGTAGGGCTCTTTATAGGTTCAAAACCATCTGTGAAAGGAGTAATAACATATAATATAAAATACTATAGGGAATTAGAAGTTCTTGATAAAGAAGAAACAAAAACAATTGAATTTAATATTGTAGATAAAAATGTACCTGTAAGTAATGATTCTGACACTCCTGAAAGTGGTGATGATGAAGACAACAACAATGTGTTTACGTAGGGTTTAAAAATCAAAATTTTTTGTATCTGCTGTACTCACGTAGTATTCATTTTTATTTTTTGCTCTAATTTTAGGAATTTTATTTTTTTCAGAAAAGTTTCTTTCAAAAAGATTTATGTCTAATGCTAATTTATATTTTGATTTGTCCCCAGTGATTTCCATTTTTCTAACTAATGTATTTGTTAATGCCCATGCTCCCCATTGTGCTAACATTAATCTAGTAGATTCGGTTTGAGGATCACATTTTTTATATTCTTTTTGCGAGAATTTCATATTTGAAATAATTTTATTTGCTTCTTCAATTATTGATTCTTGAGTATTCGGTTCTGATAAATATTGTGAGGTCTTTCTTTTGCCAAGTGACTCACCATATACGTTAGTAAAAATTGATGTAATTAGTCTTGGTTCAGCATCTTCATAATCTCCATAAAATAAACTTTCCATTCCTAGTATTAAATTTCTCATAGAAGGGGATTGTTTATTAAGTTTATGAGGGTCAAGGTAACTTGCAGGAGTTATAACTCTTCGGTATCTATTTTCCTTTATTGCCCATAATGCATTAAGATATGCATATCCACCATCACATTTCATAGCAGGAGGAATGCTCCCAACAAGAGCATTTCCATTTTTGTCATAGTTGAATTTCATATGAAAACCACCAACAGCACCACCTTTTAAGATAAGGGCAATTTGGTCATGGTCAAAGTTATTTCTCATACCATTTAATTCTTCATATAACACTGGAAATACAAATTCTTCTGTTGTGAGTTCAGGTCTAAGTCCTGGGGGTATTTTTTCAAAATTAAATTGTTGTTGTGTATAAGAACTAGAACTAGTCGGACTATACGTAGCACTATTTTCAGCAACTGCAGGAGCAGAGCCAACACTTGAAGCTATAGCTGCAGCTGCAGCAATACCTTTTCCATGTTTGAAAATTTTACCAAATATTCCCATTTCTATTTTATCTTCTAGCGACACCATTTTTAAATATCTGTTGTAACTCTTAGTAGAGAGTCTAATTTTTCCTGACTATTATACGACTTTTAAATTTATAAATGTGCCGATTAAAGAACTCATCTATTTATAAACAAGAACATAAACTAAAAGAAATAATAAAATTGATTTCAAAAATCTCTCAAAAAATATTTTAACATCAATACAATGTGGTGCAGTAATTGATACTTATAATCATCTTCAAGTAATTGAGAGGTATTTTGAAGAGGCTCTTTCATTTTTTGCTAATTTAGGTACAGAAAATAAAGCATATGATAGTAGGTATGCGGGAACTTCTGCATCAAGATTAGGACTATCTCAAAATAAACTCTGAGAAACAGCATGTCTTGGAGCATCAACTGGAGACTTGACAACCATCCAAATAAAAATAGACCAAAAATGAGCTATTTTACTAAAGAAATAGACCAAAAATAATCTATTTTAAATACTTTTATAAATTATGAAATATTACAATATCTATGAACACGGCTCTGTTAAACTCATTAATTTCTCTAGATACTCAAGTAAAAGAAAAAATAAAACCATACAAATATGAGAGATTCTTAGTTGATAAAATTACAAATCAAAGGCCTTTTAAGCTTATTTTAGGATTAAGAGGTGTCGGAAAAACTACAATACTAATTCAACATGCACTCAAAAATAATGCTTTTTACATAAATTTGGATAATTTAGCTCTAAAGTCTGTAAATTTATTAGAAGTTCTTAATTATTATTATGACGAGCTAGGTTTTGAGAATTTTTGTCTAGACGAAATACAATCTTTAGAAAACTGGGAGCTTCAACTTAAAAATATCTTTGAAGTAACGAATTACAATTTAACCATTTCAGGATCTTCTTTAATTAATATATTAGAAAAAACAATAGATCTTTCAAGAAGAATAATTACTTATGAGATACCTCCATTTTCATTTAGAGAATATTTATTATTTAAAAAAAACATAAAAATAGATACAATTTCATATGAAGATTTATTCAATAAAAAGAAGCGAAATATGCATTTAAATAGTATAGTAAAATATACAAAATATTTCGATGAATACAACAATTATGGAGCATACCCTTTTTCAATTAAAAATAAAGAAATAGTAGAAGCATTTAGTAATATACTAAATAAAACATTATATGTAGATTTCACAAGAATAAAAAATACCAATGAAGAAACTCTTCAACATGCACTAAAAATTGTAAAATATATTAGTTCGGGAACAGAAGAAGTATCAATAAATACTTTATCTCAAACTTCAGGTATTTCAAAAAATAAAATACATTCAATAATGGATTTACTTGAAAAATCTATGCTAATTATAAGAATTGAACCAAAAGCAATAGGAAAAAATCTTTTAAAAAAACACATAAAATATAATATGTTAACTCCAATTAGATCTCTAACAAACGAAATTTATGGACTTCAAACTCAAATTGGAAATATTAGAGAAGATTTTTTCATAACATCTCTTTTCTACCATAGAAAAGATCTTTTCTATATTGTAGGAAATTCAAAAAATCCGGATTTTTATATAGATGGAAATATTTTTGAAATAGGTGGCAAATCAAAAACAAATAAGCAAATCAAAGGAATAAAAAATTCATATCTTGTAAAAGATAGTACTGAATTAAGTAAAGACAATGAAATTCCTTTAATCTTGTTTGGATTCTTATACTAATATTAGTATCTTATTCAATCCCCATATCAAAAAGCTTCCTTCTTAGAAGGAAGCTTTCTCAAATCACAAGTCAAAATAAAAAATTTTTTATCTAATAGAAATATATTATATATTTGCATACATTAAAGAGTTGCTAATATTTATACTTCACAATTCTCTATAATATTCTTATACTTAGTATAATTTTCTTCATCATATCCAAAATCTTCATTATATCTTGTAAGTATTGCAAGTTTCCATTTTGGAACTACTAAATAATATTCTACTCCCATAGACATAGAAGTACTCTCTTATTCATTATCTTTGGTATTAAAAAGTTATTTTTGAACAAGTATCAACCTTTTATAACAAAAACTTATTTAAACTTAAACTTCTTAATTTTTCTATAATAAAATGTCAGAGTTAACAATGAGAGAAGAGAGAATTAAAAAAGCAAATGAGTTAAGAGAATTAGGTATTAATCCTTATCCAAATAATTTTGAAGTAGATACACAATTAAATGAGATTCACAAAAAATACAACGATAAATTAGAAGCAGGAGATCACTCAGAAGACATCTTCCAAGTTGCAGGAAGAATTGTTCTTCACAGAGACATGGGAGGTCTACAATTTGCAACAATTCAAGATGAATCTGGACAACTTCAAATCTCATTTATGAAAAAGAAAACACCTGAGATTTTCAAATTATTAAAATACATTGACTTAGGAGACATCATCGGAGTAAAAGGAGAAGTATTTAAAACAAAAAAAGGAGAACTCTCAATTTTAGCTCAAGAATTTACAATGCTCTGTAAATCACTCACAGATCTAGGAGATAAATTCCACGGTGTAAAAGACATTGAAATCAAATATAGAAATAGATCTCTTGACATGGTAACTAATCCAGAATCTAGAGACATTATTAAAAATAGATTTTTAATTACACAAAAAATTAGAGAATTTATGATTAAAGAAGGATATCTTGAAGTTGAAACTCCAATTACACAAGTATCTTATGGTGGTGCAGCAGCAGATCCATTTGTAACTCACCACAATGATTTAGACATGGATTTATTCTTAAGAGTATCTCCAGAACAATCTCTAAAAAGAGTAATTGCAGGTGGTATGAATGCAGTATTTGAAATTAATAAAAACTTCAGAAATGAAGGTATTGATAGAACTCATAATCCTGAATTTACAATGATGGAAGCATACAGAGCATTTAAAGATTACACTTATTGTATGGACATGCTTGAGAGAATGGTAGAATTTGTAATGCTTGAAGTATTTGGAACACTAGAATGTGAATTTAGGGGTCAAAAAGTAAACTTCCAAAGACCTTGGAAAAAACTCACAGTAAAAGATGCACTAAAAGAAGCAAAAGGATGGGATGTTGATTCTATGTCAGATGAAGAATTATTTGCTGAAGTTAAAAAAATTGGAGAAGATCTTCCAAAACAAACAAGAGGATATGCAATCTTAGCATTATTTGAAGAATTTGGTGAACCTCTAGGAGTTCAACCAACTCACTTTATTGATTATCCTGTTGAGTCAACACCGCTTTGTAAACAACACAGAGATAACCCTGAATTAATTGAGAGATTTGAATCCTTTGTATGTGGAATGGAAATTTCAAATGCATATACTGAATTAAATGATGGAGAGAGACAAAGAGAACTTTTCACAACTCAAGCAGAATTTAAAGAAGAAGGTCAAGAAGAAACATGGGGAGATGGTTTAGATGAAGAATTCCTAGATGCAATTGATTTAGGAATGCCACCAACAGGAGGAATTGGTGTAGGAATTGATAGACTTGCAATGGTTTTATTAAACCAAGAATCAATTAGAGACATCATCTACTTCCCAACAATGAAACCTAAAAAAAAAGATTCTGAAGCTAAAGCTGAAGAATAATTTTTTTAGAACCATTAATTTGTTTACAAATTAATGAGAACCAAAGAAGAGCGACAGCTCTTCTTTGAACCAATAATTGCGTAGCAATTATTGAGAACCTAAAAAGTCTGATTCTTCCAAGGAAGAATAATATTTCTTCGAATTATTGACCTGTTCAGAATTTAATAATTCAAACCATTTTTTTTCAACATATCTAATATTTCATCAGTATATTTCTGTTGTTCTTTACTCTTATTTTTCATTGCAATTCTTGAGAGTCTAGCAACATCTCTAAATTTATCTTCAAGAAGTACGTATTCTATATTTTTATATTTTACAATACCTTCTTCATCTAACTCTTTTTCAAAGTCTTCAAGAGTTGTCCAAGTTGTAAATTGCTCAAGTGATTGGATAACAGTATCAACTCATTGATTCATTTTATGTTCTTCAAATAAATGATTTAATCTCTCACTATAACTCATATTTCTAGGAGTAATTGAATCTAATTTTTCCTTAATGGATTTATGAATTCTAAGTGTAGTATATTTTTCCATATTTTATATCTTTCATATAACTTAAATATTCAATTTTCCCATTAAAAATAAATCTTCATGAGATAGTTCCTTTTCACCTCTAGGAAATATTTCAACATTTATAATTGTAGCTTCCTTAACAACTTCAAAAAATTTGTCTGAAAAGGAAAGCATTTCATCAAATATTTCTTGTCTTCTCTCAAAAAAAAGGAATGGACAATAATTTTCTTTTGTTTTTTCAAGTTTTTTTTTTAGAAATGGGAACTCAATTTTATTGATAGTGTTAATCTCTAAGTTTTCAGGAATTTTATTAAAGTCTGATTTCATAAATTTAAAAACTACATCTTTAAAGTTAAATTCAATACTTTTATTGAGAAATCTTAAAAAAACAAATTCTCTAAAACCTATCATATAAAAATTAACCAGTTCTTCATAGTTACTTATTTTTTTAGAATTTTTCATGATAGTGTCATACTCAATAGGATTTTTATTTACAATTAAATTTATGATTTTCTTCATATCTTCTTCAAACCAAGAAAAGAAAACTTCTACAGAAAGAGATTGCATATAAGAAAAGTTTTCTTTAAGATTTTGAAGATATTTTTCATCAAAAGAGCTAATTATTTTTAAAGATAAATTTTCCAAAGCTTCTAAATATTTTATGTCATATTTTTCCATATTTTATACTTCTTACTTAAAAATTTCAGGATATGCTTTTTTACCAAGCTCTGAATTCTCAAGTAATTTTTCTCTAATTGGAGTTACAAATTTAATAATTTCATTTGAAATTCCTTGCTTTAAATCAATTGAAGATAACTCTTTTGAAGCAAATGAATTCTCAACTTCATCATATGAGCTAAAACTAATATTTCCACCATACTGCTCAGGCCTCTCAATTACAAAATCTTCGCCTTCGTGCTCATATTTTACAAATAAGACATACTTAAGTAAAGCAAGTAATCCATTTCCTTCAACAACTCCGTCTTGACAAAATGCTTTTGAAATTTTCTTTCTAATTTGTTTATCAGTATCAAAAAAATCAATTTTTGAATTTGGCTCTGATGAAGACATTTTACCACTCTCCCCTAATCCAGGAATTAAATGAGACATAAAATGAGATCTTTTTTTATATCCAATTTTAGGTAAAAACTCTCTTGCATACATGAAAATTTTTCTTTGGTCAACCCCTCCAAATTGAACATCAACACCTAAATATTCTTCATCAAGTGCTTGAAGTCCAGGGTATAATAATCCTGAAATTTTTGGGTTATCTGTTTGTTTAACAACTTCTGCACCAGCGTGTTGTGCATTTCTAAGAGAGGATGTAGCTGAGAGTTTATATACATCTAGAGTGTACTCCCTAGATAATTGGAAGTCAGTTCCTCTTACAAATTTTAATTTCTCAAGTGGAACGCCAACAGAACTTAACATCTCTTTAATTAATAATTCATAAAATGCAACTCTGTGTTCAAGTAATTCCCAAGTAGACTTCATGTTATCGAGATATGCATGTAAGTCAGCAAATAAAATAGTCACTTCTGCTCCAGCTTTTAAAAAGTCACCAATTTTTAAAATAGGAACAAAATACCCAACGTGAGGAACTCCAGTTGTTGCAGTTCCAAAATAAATTTTTAAATCTCTTTCATCTAAAATAGATTTTACTCTATCATCTCCTACTACTTCTTTTAAATTTCGAGTAAGTAATTCATATTTTTCTTGTGAATTCATAATAAAATAGCTAAATTAAAGTTTATATACATTACGAATTACCAAAGTTACTTTTAAATAGTAATAATCATTATTTTTTTACTATGGATGACGTGCTTAGGCACAAAAATAAGTATTGAGTTGTTAAAATGAATTATAATGGATTGAGTGGAGATCAATGGATTAATATCTATCAAGAAGAAGGAATATCTTGTTTTGAGAAAAGAAAAGTAAACGATAGTGACATAATACATATATTAATACGAGAAATACATGGAGATTTTGCAACATCTCCCATTTTAAAACAAGAGGGTTGGAGTCTAAATAGATTCATAACTGCCCAAAAAGAGCTAGGATATGATGGTGAGAGATTAGAGGAAATTGTAGGAAGATTTGTTGCAATAGATAACTACGGAGAAATAGATGACGTTTTAGAAGTACAGAAATATTTATACAAAGAATATAAGTTTGATGATTTTAGAGAATATGGAAAAATTGCTCTAAGTCATTATAATACTAGGGAATAGTGTCTATTTGCATTTTGATTAAAACAACATAAATTGAGATATTTGTAAGTACGAAAATTTCTAGAAATATTTACCTATGCATTTCATACTAGAAACTTAAATAGTATAATAATTGTAATGATTACAGAAAACATTCCATATGAGTTAAATAGCAATTGTGTGGTGCTTGTAGAAAATGAAGTAGTATTGGAAAAAAGAAGGTAAATGGCCCCTTGGTCTGAAAACAAATTTTCATCATATGCAGCACCTACAAATAATTCGTCAATTCCATCTCCATTTAAATCCCTATATTTAGTAAGAGAAGTTCCAAACTTATCTCCTAATTCAATTTCAGATAAAATAAGTCCTTCTAGAGAAGTACCAATTTTAATATGGCTTTTCACTCCCCCATTTCTGTTTAAATAAAGTAAGTATATCGCACCATCTTGGTCAGATATGACTTCATCTTGTAATGCTCCTACTAGAAGTTCAGGAACCCCGTCTCCATCCAAATCTTCAAAAAGTTCTATATCTACTCCAAAACGGTCATTTTCATCTAGATTGTTTGGAAAAAAACCATTATTTCCACTCGAGATTTCAGTAAAGTTTTTCACAGTTCCATTTTGATTCATAAAAAGAATATAAACAATACCCTCATTATTATTATTTCTCCAAGCAGCCCTAGCACCAACTGCCAAGTCAGTAATTCCATCTTGATCTAAATCTCCTAAATTTTCTATTGCAGATCCAAATAATCCAAATTCTCCTAAATTTGCAGAGTTAAATCCACTAATGTTTTCACTAATTTTAGTATGATTTTTCACAGTTCCATTTTGATTCATAAATAGGATATATACAGCACCTTCACCAGCATATATTGTATTTTCACTTTCGTCAGTATATGCCCCCACAGCAATATCGGGAATAGAATCTCCATCTAAATCTCCCAGATCTTCAACTGCCGATCCAAATTGGTCAATATTATCTAATCCTTGCGGGAAGAAATTACTTGTTGAATTAGCTATTTTAGTATGGTTTTTTACAGTTCCGTTTTGGTTCATAAATAAAATATACACTGCACCACTTCTCTCACCGCCACTCATCTCATCTTGTCTTGCTCCCACTGCCATATCTGGAATACCATCTCCGTTTAAATCACCAATTGTTGTTACAGAAGATCCAAATCTATCATTTTCATCTAATCCTTGCGGGAAGAAATTATTAGTTGAATTAGTAATTTTAGTATGGTTTTTTACAGTTCCATTTTGATTCATAAATAAGATATATACTCCTCCAAATACAATATTATTATCACTTATTGCTCGTTCAGCACCTACAGCAATATCGGGAACACCATCTAAGTTTAAATCACCAAGAGATGTCATTGAAACACCAAAATTAGAATTATTAGTCAAGTTAGTTGGGAAAAAATTAGATTCTTCGTCTGTTATTCTTAAAGTATCTTCAAATAAAGTAGAATGGAGTAATGGTAGATATAGAATAAATATTATTAGTAAAAATGCTCTCATAATTTTCTAAAATCATGTTTTTTTAAAAGATTATTGTATTACTAAATAATTTTAAATATATTATTGTTATCTTTTATACAAGGTAATAAATCCAAACCTATTTAAATAACGCCCACCTAACTTTTCTAGATAATGGCTTATGTTGATGTTCACGCACATCTTGATTTTGAAAATTTTAATCAAGATAGGGATCAGCTAATAAAAAAGCTAAAAGAAAGTAATATTATTACTTTAACAAATACATTAAATCCAAAAAACTACCAGGACACCTGCCGTATGTTCCACTCCCAGTCGCACATCCACGTCTGTCCTGGTTTGTATCCACAAGATGCAGAAAAAATAACAGATCAAGAATTTAATGACTATATTTCCTATTTAAGAGAACACGCAGATGACTTCGTGGCAATAGGAGAGGTAGGTCTAGATCGCTACAATACTGAAGATCCTAAATTATGGGAACTTCAAGAACAAAGATTCAAAGCTCTAATTGAGCTTGGAATTGAGCTTGATAAACCACTTATCATGCATACTCGAAAAGCAGAAGAGAGAGTAATTGAAATCTTAGAACATTATGTTCAAGAAACTGGTTTCAAAAAATTTGATCTTCATTGTTTCTCGGGTAAAAAGAAATTAATACCAAGAATTAAAGCCCTTGGTATTTACTGTTCAATACCATTAATCGTATTGAACACTCAGTCCTTCCAAATTCTTGTGGAAGAACTTCCAATGAGACAACTTCTAGTTGAGACTGACTCTCCTTTCCTAAATCCTAGCAAAGAGAGAAACTCTCCACTAAACATCCCTCAAATTTACGCAAAAATAGCAGAAATTAAAGGGCTTGATGTAAAAGAAGTTGAACATATGGTCTATAGAAACTTTCAAAAGTTTACTCTGTAAACTTTTTCACTTCAGCATTCGCTGAAGTATCAGAAATTCATCTTATGAATTTTTTCAGTTCGGCATCCGCCAAACTTTCAAAAGTTTACCTTGTAAATACTCAAAAATCAAAGATTTTTGGCACCTTGCTAAACAAGGTTTCTTCACTCTAGCATCCGATAGGATAGTATAAATTAAAACATAATTTACTTTGAATCATGAACAAAGTAGGTGATATGCACGCTAATTAAATATAATTGAGTTAGCATCGAAAATATAATAAAAAATGCAAATAAGAACAATTCCAGCAGATAAAGGTCATAATGACAAGTTAAAAAAAGCTACTGAAATAGTAGAGAAAAAAAACAAAGAAATTGCAAAACTCTTTGGAGTAGAACCAGATGAAAATCTAGTAGCATCCTTTTGTGATTCTACTGGATATATTTCTTCAAAAATTGGATCTCAAGAAAGATCATTTGTAGGATATGTTGATTACTCAGATGAAGTTTTAATTATCCACCCAGATGCAGTAGATGGTTTATTTACAGATTTATGGAAAGAGATGGAGGCAATTACTGTTTATTCCCTTACAAAACATTATGTATGTAAAAACTACTTCCCAGAAGAAGATGAATTTAGACTTGTTCACAAATACATCTCAGATTATGTAGCAGAATTAGTTTCAAATAAGTATAAAGAATCAATTGCAAAATTTGAATTTAGAATGTATACTCCTGGAAAAAAACTCAAAAAAGATGTAGAAGTAGGAGTTGTACTCTACATGATTGATTCACTCTCAGGAAGAGAGTTCTTAATTAAAAATCTTCAAAGTATCATTGATGATGCAAACATGAAGAAAACTCTAAAAAATCTCTACAATAAAACATTAGATGAAATGATGATGCCTCTCAAAGAAAAAACAATTGAAGAAGATAGAAAAATTGCAGAACTTGAAAAAGCAAAAAGACAACAACAATTTAACGATACTTCAAATGCTAGAAGACCTGGAAACAATCAAGGTCAGTTTGTAAGAAGAGACAAATTCAAATCAAAAGACTCCAAAGAAGATTCCAAAGAGAATAAACCTCATAAAAGAAAAACAAACTTTAGAGCCGATGGAAACTACTCTAAAAATAAAAATAATACTCCAAGAGATTCACAAAAATCAGAAGATAGAAAAAAATATGAAAAAGCAAAATTAGATCCTTCTAAGATCTAATATAAAAAAACTTATTTTCTTCTTTTGGTTTTTTAAAAGTAAACTCAGTATTTTCAGGAATTTTCTTACCTTGCCACACATTATAAAAATAAGGACTTAATTCTTCAATATTTCTACACCTATCAATATGCATTATGGTTTGCATGTCTCTAACAACGGAAATTGGTTCAACAGTGATTATCTCTTTACTTGAAGCTAACCTATCTCCTCTTCCTACTTCATACGTAATTCCACTATCATCAACAAATCTAATTACATAAAAATTATCTATTAATGAATCATCAACTATACATTTTAGCTTTGTTTTATTATGAGTGGGAACTTCATACTGTTATTCTTTCCCAGATTCTTGTAATCTTCTCTCTAACAAGTCTTTTGATAAAAAAACAGTAGGTAAATTCAGATTCATCATTTTTATATTAAAATTTCCTTTAACAATATTATTTCTTCGATTCATATTTTTATTGTTTTTTAAGATATTATAAAAGTTTTTCTTTTGTTTAGTACAGTAATAACAAATAAAAATCAAAACATTTTTAAACCAAAAATAATCTCTATTATTATGCGTCTATAGCTCAGTGGTAGAGCGGCTGCCTTGTAAGCAGCAGGTCTTGGGTTCAAATCCCAATAGGCGCTTAGCTTATTTCTAAAAATTATAATTAAAACTAAACATCATTTTGTAATTATTTGAAGAATTCTACTCACTAAGAAGAATTAATTTATAAATAAAAAAGTCTAGTATATACTATGTCTCAAAATAAATTAGTAAACATTTCAATTATTTTTATTGCACTTATTTTTTTATTTGTAGTTTTACATGAATTTCAAAATTTTTTAAGACCATTTGTAATTGCTTTAATACTATCTTTTTTATTTGTACCTTTTACTAGATTGCCAAAAGAAGAAAAAAAATCAATCTGGCTAATTACTTCATTTATTATTGTTGTATTACTTTTTTTTGTAATATTTTTAAGTGCAATCTTTTTAGATGGGAGCTTAGAAGAAGAACCTGAGCAAGAAGTTGAAACTTCGCTTCAAGAATTACTTACAGTAGATCCAATTCAAATAGGAGAAAATTCAATTGATTTGAAAAATGTAGTTGATCCAGCAAGTATTGCTAGTTCAGTTGCAAATGCAATTAGAAGTATTATTTCAGGATTTGGGTCATTTTTAGGAGAAGCTATGCTATCATTATTATTCTTATTTTTCCTATTACCAACTCATGATGCAACAATTGAAAAAATATCAAATTCATTAGATAAAAGACAACAAAAAAAATTTAAAGTAGCTCTTAATGAAATAGAACAATCAATTAGGGATTATTTATCTATTAAATCTTTAGTATCTCTTCTAACTGCATTACTCTCAGCTGTTGTAATGTTTTTATTTGGAACTGATTTTATTGTACTTTTTACAATACTTATCTTTTTCCTAAACTTTATACCAACTATTGGTTCATTTGTTGCAGTATTTATAGTACTAGCAATTCAATTCATTACAAATGATTTCTCGGGAATGTTTATTCTCTTTGGTTTCCTAATGATTTTAATACAAATAATTGTAGGTAATGTAATTGAACCACAATTTGCAGGAAAAAAACTCAACCTCTCACCAATAATCATCTTACTCTCCTTATTTTTCTGGGGTTCCATCTGGGGAATCGGAGGAATGTTTTTTGCAGTTCCTCTAACTGCTATTATCCGAATCATATTGAGTCATAATGACGACACTAAAAACTTTGTTGCTTTTCTCAACTAAGTTTTCAAAAAACGACCAAAAATCTGAGATTTTTGAGTATGTTTTTTGCAGTTCCTCTAACTGCTATTATTCGAATCGTATTGAGTCATAATGATGACACTAAAAACTTTGTTGCTTTTCTAAATTAATCAAAAAAGTTAGAAACTTTTTTTAGGGTTTAAAGCCAAATACTTAATTCTCTTTTACAATTGAATCTTTATATGCTTCTTCTAAAAGAACTTGTAAAATTGGCAAGTCTGAGACATGCAGTGATTGTGTATGCTGCCATTGTTCTTCTTTATCAAGGTAAGATCTCTGAAAAGTAATTGAATTGAATTTCTTATCATTTTCTCCTTCATTTTCCCAAACACTAAGCGTGATTGCTTTTGCCTTGTAGACTCTAATTGGTTTATTAGTTTGCTCCATGGTAGAAACACATAACTGATTTAATAATAAAATAATTGAGATAAAAAGTTATCCTAAAAAAAGAATTATTTTAAACAATAAAGAAATAACTATACTATCTATGGATCTTGATGAACAAAAAATAACTTCTTTTCAAACAAAAATTTTGAATTTCTACAAACAACAAGGAAGAGACTTACCTTGGAGAAATACATCCAATCCATATTATATTCATCTCTCAGAAATAATGCTTCAACAAACTCAAGTATCAAGAGTAATTAATTATTATCAAAAATTCATAAAAAACTTTCCAGACCTCAAATCACTCTCTAAAGCACCCCGGTACACTCTTCTTTCTAACTGGCAAGGTTTGGGATATAATAATAGGGTGATTCGCTTACAAGAGAGCGCAAAATTAATACTAGAGAAGTACGATGGAAAATATCCTCAGGACCAAAAAGAACTACAAAGTTTACCTGGAGTTGGATCTTATACCTCAGGAGCTATTCTCTCTTTTGCCTTTAATATTACATCAAAAGTAGTGGATACAAATATTAGAAGAATATTAATTCATGAACTTAACTTAGATGAAACTACTTCAATAAAAGAACTCGAAGAAATCGCATATCAAGTAACTCCTTCTGGAAAAGCAAAAGAGTGGAATAATGCATTAATGGATTATGGCGCATTAGAACTCACAGCAAAAAAAGCAAAGATTAAACCTACAACTAAACAATCAAAATTTATCGGATCAACGCGTTGGGTAAGATCACAAATAGTAAAACAACTCTTAGAGCAGCATGAAATAAATATTAAAGATTTAGAAACAAGATTTCATGAGTATAACATAAAAGAAATCTTAGAGAAAATGCAAAAAGATCAATTAATAAAAATAAAAAACAATAAAGTATATATATTTGAAAACTAAACTTATAAATAAAAAAATACTCTTTTTTTTATGAATCAAGATCAACTCATCAAAGAAATATTAGAAGATAGCACTCCTTC
>CAKZOW010000057.1 GCA_937138345.1 uncultured archaeon
ATTGAAGGATTTCCTGTAGTACCAACGTTTAATAAAGTATTAGTTACATTAAATACTGATGTAGAAGAGAATGGTTTGATTATATCTAATACTGGATTATCTGAAAACCAATTTATAGTTGCTAAAGGACCTAACTGTACATTTCCAGTAGGACAAAAGGTTATCTTAGATTTAGATAAGTTATCTGTTAAAGCACCTTCAGATACAGATCAAACACAAATGACTACACAGATTAAGATTGACCCATTAGAAGTAAATGGTGTTATATACACATTGATTGAAGATAGATATATTAAAGCATTAGATAATAGAAAATTAATATAATAATAAACATTAATATTTAAAACAAATTAACATGAAAGAAGTACAACAAGCATTACAAATTATAACACAAGGTTTAAACATTGCCGTTTCAGCAGGAGCATTTAAAAAAACAGAAGATGTTGCAATATTGCATTCATCGACATCATGCCTTACTAATTTTTTCATTCAGTTAGAAAAGGATAGTAAAGAAGATATAAAACAAAAAGAATTAGGTAAAGAACTTAAAGAAGTTCCTGTTAAATCACCGAAGGCTAAAAATTAATATGAATCTATTTGAAATGAAAGATTGGAACCTCTCCGTCACAGAAGTGGCGTGGGGGATTCTTCCTTTTAAGAAGTTATTAAAAAGAGATAAGACTAAAGATAAATCTAGATCACATTTAGAGATGCAGTTCATATGGCATTATGCAGATGTTAAATCTACTTATCAATATATAACTGACTTAGAAGTACGTACAGAAGAGATTAAGAAGGATATTGGATTACCTAAGACTTGGAAGATAGATAAAGATATACAAGCTGCTATTGATTTATATGAAGAACGTAGTAGTACTATTATAGAAGCTTTATATAGACAGACATTAAGATCTGCATCTGCTATTGGAGAATACTTAGGTAGAACAAAGGAGTTATTAGAAGAGAGAGACCTTAAAGGTTCTTCAGTAACAGATATATCAAAAATAACAACGGCAGTTGGGAGAATGCCTAAATTGATGTATGATTTAAAAGCAGCTTATAAAGAAGTTGTTAAGGAACAGGAAGATAATGATAGTAAAAAGAAAGGTGTTAAAACGTTTAATACTTTTGAAGATGGTTTGAAATTTGATGAGGAATAATATGGAAGAAATTATATCTGATAAGGAAGTTAGAGATAAATTATTAAGTGGTATTAATAAACTAGCTGATACAGTTAAAGTTACTTTAGGACCAAGTGGTAATACAGTTATTATAGCTGATGAATTTGGTAAACCTTATGCTACTAAAGATGGTGTATCTGTATCAAATTATATTAAGTTACAAGATCCTGTTGAGAATATAGGTGTTACAATGATTAAGGAAGTAGCTAAGAAAACTGCTGATGAAGCTGGAGATGGAACTACAACTAGTATTGTATTAGCCCAAGCGTTAATAACGAATGGAATTAAGTTTTTAGATAATGGAGGTAGTTACAATGAAATTAAAACTATTTATTCTAAATTATTACCAAAAGTATTAGAACTTATTAAAGACAAATCAACTAAAATATCTGTAGATAATGTTACTGATGTAGCTACTGTATCTGCTAATAATGATTCTAAGATTGGTGAACTTATACAAGTTGCATTTAATCATTCACAAGTAGTTAAAGTAGAGGAAGGTAAGGATATCGTAGATACTTTAGAGTTAATAACTGGTGTAACATATCCAGTAACATATTTTAGTAAAAAATTTATAACTAATGAAGCTAAAAATACTGCTGAGATTAAAGATGCTGTTGTATTATTACTTGATTGTAAGTTAGACAAATTAGATAACTTAAAAAAAGTATTAACTTACTGTAATGCTAATGAGAAGCCTTTATTAATAATAACAGAGTTCATTAGTGACGATGCTTTACATATGTTAGAAACTAATCATATAAATGGTGCATTACAAATACTACCTATTAAAACACCTGGGTATGCATCATATAGAACTGAGTATATAAAGGATATTAGTGCTATCACTGATAGTAATATTATAGGGGATCTTTCTAAGATGGTTGAAGTAAGTCAATTAGGAAGAATTAAAAACGTAATAACTAAAGCTTCTGAATCAGTATTAATACCTTGTGATGATATTGATATATCAGAAAGAATAACTAATTTATTTTCATTATCACAAGATTCAAGTCTTAATGATTATGATAAGAAGATATTATTAGAAAGAATTGATAATCTAAATGGTAAAGTATCTATTATTAAAGTTGGTGCTAAATCAGAAATTGAAATGAAAGAACGTTATGATAGAATTGAAGATGCTGTGTACGCAGTTTCATCAGCATTAGAAGAAGGTATCTTAGAAGGTGGTGGAGTAGCTTTATATAAGATTGCAGACACTTTAGATGTGGATAGTAGTAAA
>CAKZOW010000058.1 GCA_937138345.1 uncultured archaeon
CCATCAAATTCTACTACATAGAATTTACCATAATCAGTTACTTTTGAATATGCTTTTCCAATTTGACGTGTTTTTGCATAGAGTTTTTCAACTTCAGGGTAGAGCATCTCAACAATTGATTCCTGAATATTACCTGGTGTCATTAAATCTTGTACAAATTCTCTATATTCTCCAAATTTAATGTAATGTGATTGTAGATAAATTAATTCACCTACTTTTGTCATATACTCAGTTGTATATCCTGCCTCATTTGCAAGTCTGATATATTCTTCTTTTTCAGGCCCATCAACATGGTCTAAAATACTTGCCATTGCTGGAACCATAATTGAGTTTTCAACTTTTTCATCAATAAATCTTGCAAGTTCGTATCCAAGCATTCCTGAACAAATATTTGAATCATGTCCTTCTAAATAGGGATTAATATGCCCATCAACAAACGCATCTACTGCGCATTGTCCGTTTTCATCTAATTGTCCCGGAAAGTGGTGGTCAATTGTTACAATTGGACATCCATAGAGTCCAACTTGTTTATATCCTAGGATGTCTTCTTCAGTTGAACCATTGTCAGTAATAATTACAAGAGGTGATTTTGCTCCGTTTTTTACTTTGTCTCTAAGCCAAAATGCCATGTCTTTTAGTGCATCTTCATATTCATAAAATGGTGCTTTTGAAGGTGCTCTTTTATAGAGTTGATACTGAGCATTTAAATCTCCTCCTGTTACTCTATCCATTAAACCTAAAATTGCATTTTCCATCATATTTGAAGCTGAGTATCCATCACAATCAGCATCATGTCTTAAAATAATTGGTCTTCCTTCCATCACTGCTGCTCTAATGATTGTTGCAACTTTTATGAATCTCTCTTTCATTGATTCAAGTCTAGGGGATTCAATTGAAAATTTAGTTCTTAGAGGTTTTGCTCTTTCTAGTTTTAATTTTTCTACATGCTCTTTAAACTCTTTTGTTTCGTCTGAGCTTAATTGATTCATTGAGATTACTTCTCCTTCAATTGAACCTTGCCTTTCATTGATTTGCGCATATACTTTAACACTGTGTCCAACTTCAATTTCAGGAAATGCTCTTACACCTGGTTTTACAAATGCTTTTAATGTAAATTGTGAAGTACCATCTTCAATTTTCATAAGAGTTGGTCCTCCAGTTTGTTTAATAACTTCAACTGTTCCTCTAAAATTTAATTTAGATCCTACATGTTCTTTTCCAATTTCTTGTAAATCTATATAATTCATTTTTATGTTTGTAGAATAAGATACATACCTGTAATCTTGCGTAATTTAAGAATATCTAATTGGTGATATCTAGATATATTAGTTTATCTCTATTTATAAATATGTTGGGGTTTATTCTTAAAGATTTTATTTATAAAGTTCATTGTCTTGATATTGTTATGAAAAAATTATTATTTTTTATTGTTTTAGTAGTATTATTTTTTAGTGCATGCACGACACAAGATAATATTTCAAAACAAATTATCAACAGTAATCAAACAAGTAATGTAGTTACTAATGATCCGGAGATAAAAGTTGCAACTTTTGCAGGTGGGTGTTTTTGGTGCACAGAAGCAGATTTTGAAAAACACGAAGGAATAGTTAGCGTAATTTCAGGGTACAGTGGTGGTTCTGAAGTTAATCCTGAGTATAGAGACGTTGCTTCAGGAAAGACTGGCCATAGGGAAGCAGTCCAAGTAAGTTATAATCCTTTAGAGATTTCTTATGAAAAATTATTGGAAATTTATATTAAACATATTGATCCAACTGATGTTAATGGTTCATTTGTTGATCGTGGTTTTCAATATTCTTATGCAATATTTTATCATGATAATGAACAATATACATTAGCAAATGAGTTTTTAGAGTATATTGATCAAGAGAAGATATTTGATAAACCAATTTCTGTTCAAATTGAAAATTATACCTCCTTTTATTCCGCAGAAGAATATCATCAAGATTATTATAAAAAAAATCCACTAAGATATTCTTATTATAGGTCAAGATCAGGAAGAGATGGTTTTATTGAAAAATATTGGGATGGTGTTAATTTAGATTTTACTAGTAATAAAACTACTTCTTTTTGGGAGAGTTATGTAAAAGAAGATTCTACTGAACTTAAAGAAAGACTAACAGAGATACAATTTTATGTCACACAAGAAGATGGTACAGAAAAACCTTTTTCAAATCAATATCATGATTTAAAAGAAGAAGGAATTTATGTTGATATTGTCTCAGGTGAGCCACTTTTTTCTTCAACACATAAATATGATTCAGGAACAGGCTGGCCATCATTTACAAGACCTATTGACTTAGATTATGTGTCTTTACATGATGATTTTAAACTTTTTTCTCCAAGAGTTGAGGTGAGATCGTCCATTGCTGATTCTCATCTAGGACATGTATTTGAAGATGGTCCTGAAGAATTTGGTGGTCTTAGATATTGTATGAATTCAGCATCCTTGGAATTTGTATCTTTAGCTGAGATGGAAGAGAGAGGATATGGTGACTATTTGTATTTGTTTGATAAATAATCAATTTTATAAACAAATTTTACTTTATTATTTTTATCATGACAGTAGAAAGAACATTCGTTATGCTAAAGCCAGATACTATTCAAAGAGGTATCATTGGAGAAGTTATTTCAAGATTTGAGAAAGTAGGTTTAAAGTTATGTGCTTTAAAATTAATTCATGTTGATAGAGATTTTGCAAAAAAACACTATTCAGATTTAGTTGATAAACCATTTTACCCAGGACTTGAAGATATGATTGTATCAGGACCAGTTGTTGCTATGGTTTGGGAAGGAGCTTCAGCAATTGCTCTTGTAAGAAAAATGGTTGGTGCTACAGAACCAGCTTCAGCAGCTCCAGGAACTATTAGAGGAGACTTTGCTCACTTAACATATGCAAGAGCAGATACAACTGGTGGAAGAATGCCAAACATTGTTCACGCATCAGATGCACCTGAGACTGCAGAGAAAGAAATTCATTTATGGTTTTCAGAAGCTGAGATTTTTGATGCTTTTGAATTAGCTCACGCTAAGTTTATGTAGATTAATTTATTTGAAATTAATTTCATAAATCTTTAATTTATGTAGACTTTTTATCTACATTCTTTTTATTCTAATATGCATTTATTTTCAATACATTTAATTTCTCCATTAAATACACTATTACACATAACTTTAGGTTTATTTTCATTGCAATATGTTTCTTTATTCTCAAGAAATTTATCTAAATAGTTTTTATTAATTGAATCAAATTCACAATCAGAACAATCAGGTTGGATAAGAATACAATCAGAGTCAATTTGACATGCTTTCATATCTGTTGTACTATCAATTTGGCTTGAACAAGCAGTTAAGAGAAAAGATAAAAAAATAATTATAATGGTTTTGTTTATTTTATAATGTTAGCAGTGTAGATACTCCTACAATACATACATTAGTTAAAAATACCAAAATTAATGAGGCTAATACTTTTGGATATGTAGTGTTGAAATAATGTTTCATATTTCCTACAAACATCACTAAAAGATAGATAAGTAATACGATATTAATTAATGCAAATAAATAATTAATGTAGATATTTCCACTAACATACTGTAATAAATTAATAACATGAATTGCTAGTGTTCCTGTAAGTACTGGTATTCCTATTGCAAAGTATGAATTCCAAAAAGACACTTTAGTTTTTGATTCAAATGCATTTTGAAATACATAGTAAAGTGAATAAAAAATTAACCAAAGAATTGGCATTCCAATTAAAATTTGTAGTGTATTTGCTATAACTTGACTATATTCAAGATACGATCTAATTGCAGTGATAATTGCAATATCTACAATTACTCCGATAAATAATAGTATCGTAAATGTTGTATTTGTTACTTTAGGCATATTAGTAAATCCAGTGAAATACTTAAATAATGAAAAGATAGATTCTTGTTTTACCATAATACAATTGTTAAATAGTTTTATATAAATCTTTTTTATATTTAAATTAGATTACACATGATTCATTATAATTCTCAAAGAATAGGTCAGGTAAAATTTGCAGCAATAGAAATTCACGAGGTGAATTTATGAGCTCCAAATATTTACCTTCCAGCAAAGCCGGACAGGTAAAATTTGGAGAGACGATAGGGATTATTTTTATTGTGTATATTTTAATTATGGTGGGTTTTACATGGTATAATTCCATTACACAAGATGATTTTGCAGAGTTACAAGAAGATGTTGACAGAGAAGCAGTTTTTGATAAATATAATTTTATTGTACAATCGAGCTTTTTGAGAAAATCTCAAGGTACTGATACTGAAAATGTAATGGATTATAGATCTTTTATGGCATTTTATAATTATTCTCAAACTGAAGATGGGAAAAGGTTTTTAAGAAGTAGATTAGGTGAGGGAATGATTTCTATTTATTTTTATGAAGTTAATGATCAGAGCCAATTAGTAGGTGTTGATTTAGATGGAGAAAATGGTTTTAATAAAGTTGAAGACACATTAGTGATCTATAACTACACTCGTGATGATGGCTCAAGGCTTAGAAAGCAAGAAAATGTACTTACAACATTTCCAGTTGATTTTTCATATCGTAAGGAGAAACTTACTAGGGTAGGAGTACTTTCTCTACAGAGTTATTTCTATGAGTAATACAAATATATTTAAATTTGAATATTAAATACTTCTTATGGTTAAAAGAAAAAGTTGGTTTTCCCATAGTCCAATTGAAACTTATGATGAACTATTTGAAACAATTAAACATATTCATTTTGAATCTCATAAACTTTGTAAGACAAGTTTTGGAAAATACTTAGATAATTCAGGTAATATTGGTATTTTTTGTCATTATGATTTTGAATTTAATTTTTTAAAACAAATACAACAAGAGTTAGTCCATCCTTCAGAAAACTCAGATCAAAAATATTTTGAACTTAAAAAACCAATTTTAATTGAAGAACAAGATGGAATTCCTGAGACTTCTTATACTCATTTGTATATTAGAAGACCTGATCCTTATAGACATCAAGCAGGAGATATAGATTTTTACTTAGCCCAAAAAGAATATAAAAAACTTAAACAAGAAATGTTACAAGGAAAGAAAGTAGAAGGAGCAAGAATATTTGAAAGACCAGATTTAGATATGATTGAGCTTCACAATCCAGACATTGACGTATTAGCTTATGTTTCTACAGAAGAAATGACAGATAAAGTGAAAGTAAAATTATCGGAGCATACTAAGTTATAGAAAATGAATATTAAAATATCCTATTATCAAGATTCTGATTATGAAGAGGTTTTAGCTTTGTATAATGATGGAAAAACTTTTGGTGGACAATATGATGATGCAAGAGATACTAAAGAAAAATTATCGACTTTAATTGAGATGAAAATTTGGTCAATTTTAGTAGCTAAGATAGATAATAGGATTGTAGGAACAGTAACTTTATTTGAAGACTCAAGAGCTGCTTGGTTATATCGTTTTGCAGTTCAAAAAGAAAATGAATTAGAAATTTCAAAAAAATTATCTCAGGAAGCTTTATCTATTTTAAAAGAAAAAGGACATTCTCAAGTTTTAGTTTATGCTCCAGCTGAAAATAAAAATTTTGAAAATAGGTATTTACAATTAGCTTTTAATAAAGGTGGAGATTATACTTGCTATTGGAGAGATATTTGATATGGTAAAAATAATTATTGTAAATGAAAAAGATGAAATTATTGATCATAAGGAAAGAGGAACTCTAAATAAAAATGATATTTATAGAGTTTCTGCTCTATGGATTATGAATTCAAAAGGGGAAGTACTTTTAGCACAAAGAAGTTTCAATAAAAAAAATAATCCTGGAAAATGGGGTCCTGCAGTTGCTGGAACAAATGATATCGGAGAGACTTACCTTTCAAATATTATTAAAGAGGCAGAAGAAGAAATAGGGATTAATATACCAAATCCAAAAAAATTACAAAAAAATAGAATTAATGGAAAAAATAACTATTTTGTTCAATGGTATTATTTAGAATTAGATAAGGAAATTATTGAATTTGCACTTCAAGAAGATGAAGTTGAGAAAATAAAGTGGTTTTCAAAAGAAGAGTTTTTAGAAGGAATTGAGAACCTAAATTCTGATTTTTTAGATACAATGAGAGAATATACCCATCTTATTGATTTAGTTAAAAACTTTAAGTAAAATCATCTGTATGAATAAACTATATAAACTTTGAAGTACTACTTTTATTATGAAAAATATTGAAGAAACATCTTTAGGTGATTCATTACAGTATGTTATAAGTATAGCATTCTTATTTTTAATTGGGTTATTATTGGTTACAGGAAAATTTGGAGATATGTTATTATATGCAATTGGATTACTTGTAGTTCAACTTTTAATTTCTTTAGTTAGATTTAAGATTTTACATGTTATTCTAGAAGTTTTTGTACTTATTTTTATGGGTATAACATTAATAGCATTTATCCCTGTTTTTATTTTCAAAGTATTGGCGTGGATTGTACTTATTCCAGTTTTTATTTTAGGAATGCTTGATTTAATGGCATTTAAATCAAAGGGAATGTATCAGCAAATTTATGTGAGAACGCCCAATTTTGGATTTAAAGATGCTAGTTCTTCTAGTGTTAAATCAAAACCTGCAATTAAAAAGAAAAAAAATGAGGGGGCTGTTGATGCAGATTTTAAGGAAAAATGAGTTTAGAGAGAAAAGCATTACATTATAATGATAAGTTATTATCCTCAGCTCAAATGTTGGAAAGAGTATCTCAAGGGAATTATACAGTACATATTAATTTAGATACTCTAGTAAAAGAAGATCCACTTTCACTTAGGGTACATATGCGTCATTGGGCTCACACTTCTCCAAATTCTAGATTTTTATTATCAGGGAATCTTGAGTTTTATCAGAATATGCAAATTCCTAAGGAATTGGAATCAAAAGTAACTTATATTGGTTTTTAAGTTCTTATTTTCCAAAAAAACTACTTAGTGACTTTTGTTTCTCTATGCCAGACATTTCATTTCATTCCATTCTTGCACTTTGTGAGCAAAGCTCAAAAAGCTCCTTTCCAAATACTCACATCATATTTTGTGCCAAAACCATGAACGGCTAGAGTACTCAACAATCATAGATTCTTGGTCGCCATTTTTAAAAATGGCATTTCGCTTTGCTCAAGCTCTATTTTCCAAAAAAGCTACTTAGTGACTTTTGTTTCTCCAACTCCTTCCCAAATACACCATCTAGACGAAGTTGAGTGAGTTCTAGTGTTTCAACAAGATATGGGTCAATGTTAAATTCTTCACAGATGTTAAATGAGTGTTGTACATATTTTTTAACAGATCCTTCTGAGATTGTAAAGTTAACTGAGGGTTCATTGCATTCAATGCATTTTCCAATTAAAGGCGGTCTTCTGTATTTTGCATTACAATTTGTACATCTAAATTGCTGTTGTCCAAATTTTCTTAAATTACCTTTAATATCTTTCATAAAGTGTTTATCAATTACAAGATCTCCTACTTTATCGGCATCAACTGCTCTGATTTTTTTTCCTAGGTTTAATTGCAAATCTAATTTTTCTTTCATTGATGGAACAGATTTATATGAGGAACACATAATAGTATTATTCATATTTGATGTGTCGTGAGTGAATTTATACCCTAAATATCTCTCACCTGCAGTTTTTGCATATACTCTTTTATCTACTTGCTCAATTTTGACATCTTTTGGAGATTTGTATTCTTTATTTGCTCTATAAAATTCTAGAGGATAATGATCTACAATATCCATTCCATGAACTTCATCATCTACTTGATCTAAAAGTAAATGTGCAGTTAAAACAAGACTCACATCCATTGTTCTTGAACCTCTTCTATCTGGTAAGAATTCACGAGATCCATTGATGAGACCATCGAGGAGAAGCATTACTCCATTTTCGTCACCATCTAAATTACGTCTTTGAGCTGCGTGCCATACTGGGTGTGAGAAACATCCTTGCGTTTTAGTATATCCAATAATTCTTCCAACAATTCCTGCTGATGTGTGTGGTGCAAGACCAATTAGAAGATGTCCAATGGTATCTTCTTTGGTTTTGAAATTGTAGAATTTTGGTAATTTGTAGAGTTTTTCAAGAAGATCATCAATATAATTTCCAGTTTTCATTACAAAATCTGATGCTAATTCATCTCCGGATTCAACGCAATCAGGAAGTGCAACATCTTGAGGTAACATTTCACAAATTTGTTCATCATGCTCTAGAGGTTTTCCTAAATAATCATGTGTGTATCCTAGTTCATGTAACTTTTTAATTGATGTTCCAATTTCTTTTGGTTTGAAATGAGTCATTCCCATCTCAATCATATCAAATCTCACAGTTCCATCTTTATTCACATAAACTCCATTAATTGCTCTTAAGAATCCTTTTGCTAGATGTTCAACGGTGTGGTGTTTATTAATTGTATCTGTGATTCCTTTCACATGTTTTGGATAGGGAGTATTTGGTCCTAAGATATTTCTTAGTTCTTTTTCATAGGGATTTAAATCAATGGTTGTTTTTTTGTAGAGAATTGATTCATCTGTTTCTTTTTCAAGTTCTCTAAATGTGTATTTTTCAAATATTTTTTGCTTATTTGCAGTTTTTGACTCAAGAGACATAGGATATATTGTTTCTTCCCCATTATCTGCGTCAACATATACTCTAAAATGTTCTTCAACTTCACCTTCTTTTTTGAATACATCAACTAAGTTTTTAGTTCTTCCACCTGCTTTTCCAACAGGAAATAGAGCGTGAGATCGTGTCTCTGAGTTGAATTGTTTACGCATTTTTGCTTTTTCAGGTCTTCCCATACGAGCTCCGATGTATGTTCCAGCTTTATCCCTAATTCCTAATTCATTACATTCATTGATAATTTCTACAGGTGTTTTTGAGAGATTATTTTCAGCATAGTTTGCTATTTTTTTGATTTGCTTAGCTAAATCTTTTGGTGTATATGATTTGTAATCTACGAGTCCTAAGTTTACTAATATTTTTGAAGTATTATCTTCATTAATTTCTAAGGTTGTTTCGTTTTGTATTGTATGCTCAATACCTATGATTTCAAATTCTCTTTTTTTATCTAAATTAGAAATAGTTGATTTTTCATTTTTTACTATGAAATTTTCTTTTAGATATTCTAGAAAATCAATTAACTCAGATGCTGAGAGTTCATTCCAGTAATAAAGATAGAGAGGGTGTAGGTCTATTTCGTATTTTTTAGAAATAGCAATTGCCTCATCTAAATTTGGTTTTTCAATGAGAGGATTTTTTAGAAATTTTTCAAGATAGTTATCTTTTTTTTCACATAATGTATTAAAATCTATTGCCATATTACTGTACTCCCCCAAGTGCAATTTTTTCAGTATTTAAAATATGATTGAGCAATTCATTTGAGAGAGTCTCAACACTATATTCTTGTGTTTTACTCTCAATTTTTAATACATGATAGTTACCAAGTGTTGTGATAGATGATTTAACAAAATCAGTGTATTCATGTAATGATGTATGAATTGATTTTTGAGAATATATTTGATTGTTTAAATAGATAAATGCAAAACCTTCTTTTACAATCATTTCTTTCATAACAATATCTCTTCTCTTTGATTTATATAGTTTATCTTATCTTTTCTTATTCTTTTTCACTTCTTAAAAATACAAGAATTTATATCAAAGCTTTTTTTTATTTTTTTATGAAAAAAAAAGGATTAAGTTCAATTGTAGGTGTTCTTTTATTACTCTCAATGATGCTTGTTGCTACATTTTTAGTTTTTAATTTTTACAAATCAGATTCAACTCAGAGAATTTCTGATTTAGAATCACAAGAGGATCTAGATTCTTTTATTGATTTTTTATACATAGAATCAAATCAACTTTATTATCAAAATACTTATGATATTGAAATAGAATTTAGTGAACTTGAAATTATTGAAGAGAGTTGTTTAATTTCTTCAGGTACTCTTTTAGTTGGTGAACATGCTATCTCTCTTGGGTCTTGCATTCTTTCTAATTCAAGTGGTATTTATACTGTAGTTTTAGAGTATGGTGTTGAAATATTGTCGGAGAGTATTATAAATAAAGATTTTTACTCATAATAGTTCGTAATAATATTTATATATGAGTATTATGCGAATAAATTATGGAAGCAAGAGAGCTAGATTTAATTTTAAAAACAATTCAAACCGAAGTAAAACTAAGAGGTTTTTCAAAGGCAACAGTTAAATCTTATGTTCTCTACAATAAAAAATTTCTAGAATTTATTGAAAAGAAACCTAATGAAATTATTGAACAAGATGTCAAACTCTATCTTGCAGAGAGACTCGATGATGGTTTAAGTACAAAATCACTAGCACTAATTAAGGCAGCTCTAGCTTTTTATTATAATGAAATTTTAGGAAATAAGTTTGAGATTAAAACACCAAAAATAAAAAAATCAACACCAGTTGTTCTGACAAAACAAGAAGTATCTATGTTATTTTCCCATATTAAAAATCCACAATATCTGCTTATGCTTCAGATGTATTATGCCTGTGGTCTTCGTTTATCAGAATGTATTACTCTTAAGGTAAAAGATATTGATACTTTGGAAAATGTAGTTTGGGTTAGAGATGGTAAGGGAGGTAAAGATAGGATGAGTATTTTATCTAAGAATTTATCTCAATCATTGAAAAATCACATAGAATCATCAGGTAAGAAAAAAGATTCTTTTCTTTTTGTAAATAGATATGGTAATCCATTTAATCCAAGAACAATTCAAAAAGTAATTGAAAAGGCAAAACATGATTCTGGGATTCACAAAGACGTCCATATCCATACGCTTCGTCATTCATTTGCTACACATCTTTTAGAAGCCGGAACTGACATAAGACACATCCAAGAATTACTTGGCCACTCAGATTTATCTACTACTCAAATCTATACTACCGTCTCAAATCAAGAACTAAAAAAAATCAAATCACCACTTGATTAAGGGCTTGAGCTTGCGAAACCCTTGCCGTGTGAATGTTTGGCACAAAGTTCACTCGGATTTATACTACCGTCTCAAATCAAGAACTAAAAAAAATCAAATCACCACTTGACTAGAGGTCAAGTGAGAGAAACAAGAAATACTTTTTTATTGAATTAATTTTGTTGTTCTATATACATCATATTTAGTTTCAATTATAATTGTGTGTCTTTGAGCACTAAATGCTGGATTACAGCTAGTTAATGAGAATTCTTTAATTGAATTTCCTTCAAGTGAATCTAAAATAGGGCATTCACTTTGATTAATTTTTATTAGATTTATCTCAAACGCTTGAGTGTTTGGATTTTTAATAATAATTGATGTCATATTAATTGAGATAATTTCTACATCGGAAATTTGGGTTGTTGCAAATGGTTCAACATTATTGTTATTATACGCTAAATACCAATTTTGTAATCCAAAAAAAGAAAGTAATACAATAAATAATAGTAATGTTAATGTTACAATATCACTTATTGCTTTTTTAGTTTTCATAATGTTTTTTGTTTGAACTATATTATATAATTTTAGTATTACTAATTAGGTTAATGAGAGTTATAACAAAAGTTTTTAAGCAAAGTATTTTGTTTATAATTATGGATTTGACATCATTTGGTGTGGAAAAAAAAGAAACAACTACATCTGAAGAGAATAATGAGTTACAACAAGTTGATTCAGAATCTCTCTCAATTAATTTTGATACAATTAAAGAAAATTTTTCTCAGGAGAAAAGAGAAGTTTTTTTGCCTTGGTTTATGAAATATCAATTAGATTCTTTAGACAAATTAATTGAGACTAAAGAAATTAAAAAAGTAAAAGAATTTTTTGAAGCTTGGAAAAAAAAGGATTCTGAAAAAGATACAAAAGTTGCTCAAAAAATTAGGTCTAAAGGTTTATTGCTTGTAGGTATGCCAGGGAGTGGAAAAACAACAACTCTTACTTTATTTGGGGAAAGTTATGGTTATGAATTATTTGAGATGAATGCCTCTGATGCTAGAAATAAAAAATCAATTAATGAGCATATTGTTGATGTTATTAAACAAAAATCTTTGTTTGGAAAAGAAAAATTATTACTCATTGATGAAGCAGATGGAGTTTCAGGTACAAATGATAGGGGTGGTTTGGCTGAGATTGTAAAACTTAGTAAAGTATCTCCTTATCCACTGGTGTTTACTGCAAATAATAAAGATTCAGATAAAATTAAAGCAATTAAAAAAATCACTACAGTAGTTGATTTTGAGTCTCATTCATTTGATCTTTTAGAAGGAATTGCTAAAAGAATATTTGATGCTGAGAATGTTTCATATAAGCAAGAAGATTTAAATGATTTTATTGAGCAAAGAGATAATGCAGATATTAGGGGTTTTATTAATGACTTACAATTAGCTTCAGTAAATCAAGAATTTAACATTGTTTCTTTTGATGATGTTGAGCTTAGAACGTATACTAAAAAAATTGAGCAAGTCTTAGAGAAAATATTTTATTCTTACCCAGAAGATTCTCTGAGTTCATCATTTAATTCTGATGTTAATCTTGATGATTTGCTTCTTTATTTAGAAGAAAATGTACCAGTTCTTTATCAAGGTCAAGCTTTGAATGCTGCATTTAATGAATTATCAAAATCAGATATTTTTAGAGGAAGAATTATGTCAAGACAATATTGGAGATATCTTGTTTATGTAAATTTTTATGCAACTTTTGGTATTTCACAAGCTAAAGGCGACCAACAATTATCAAAAATATCTTTTAAAAAAAATGGGAGAATTTTAAAAAAATGGATGTATTCAAACAAAGTACTACCTCTTCAACCAAGAACTAAAATTCAGAAATCAAAAGATGAACCTTTAAAACTCATTGAGAGATTATCTAACATTTACAAATGTTCAGTGAGAAAAACGAGAGTTGATATTTTACCTTATTTAGTTCAAAACTGGAAGCATGATGAAACATTTAGACTTAATTTAATTGAAGAATTAGAAATGCAACCAAATGAGATAAAAGTTTTAGATGAATGGAGATGATTATCCATAGAGAATAATTCCTATTACAACTCCTAAATTTACTGCTGTGTTGATACTATTTGCATAAATGATTGGTTTTTCTCTATGAAGTATCCCATAGCTTAGCCAGAGGAGTGTTCCAATTAAATAAGCAGACCATGCTATGAGTGACACTCCGGATGCATTTTGTGTTAGAAATATTTTAATGACTTGTGTTGATGTAAAAATAGGCATAATACTTGCGTAAATATATATAATTTTATCTAAATTTTTTTTAATTTTATCAGGATGTGGATATTGTTCTAAATTTTTATGAATTCTTTTTCTAATATGTCTATGATGATGACTTAAATCATGTTGAACCATAGATTATTCCATAAGATCTACTTTAAATATTTAACTAAATCTATATAAATTGCTTTCTCTAAGTATATATTATGAATAAACAAAGACCACTTACCATTAAAGATCCATTGTATCAACAAATAGAAATACCTAGGGAGCTTCAAGAGATTATTGATTCTAAACCATTTCAAAGACTTAGATATATTAAGCAGTTATCTTTTTCGGATTTTACTTATCCAAATGCAAATCATACAAGATTTTCCCACTCTCTTGGGGCTTTTCATTTAATGAAAAAACTCACAGATAATTTAGAAGAAGATATCGAACAAGGAGATAGAGAAGCATTATGTCAAGCTGCACTTCTGCACGATATTGCACATGGTCCATTTTCTCATTTATGGGAGAGAGTATTTCCACATTTTGATCATGAAGAAAATGCTCAAGCTATTATTAAGGGGATGGGATTTGAGAGAGCGGCTCAAATTCTTAGAGGAGATTCAAACTATTATCCTCTAATTTCATCTACTCTTGATGTTGATAAAATGGATTATATGACAAGAGATTCATATTTTTGTGGAGTAAATTATGGTTTTGTTGAAGTTGATTATATTTTGAAGAGAATGTCAATTAAAGACAATAAACTCGTTATCAAACCGAGTGCAATTTCTTCAGTTGAAGATGTAATTACTCAGAGAATTAACTTATTTAAAACAGTATATTATCACAAAATTAATATTGAAAGAGATGCAATTTTTATAGGTATTTTTGAGAGAGTTAAGGATTTACTTGAAGAAGGAAGTAAAGTTCCTATGAATAAACATATCAAATCATTTTTTACCAAGAAAAATACTATGTGGGATTTACTTGAACTCACTGATTTTAAAGTGTTAGCTCAAATTCAGAGATGGCAATCACACAGAGATTCTATACTTAAAGATCTCTGTCACAGATTCCTTGAGAGAAAATGTTTAGATGTAGTTAATGTTGAACATAAACAAGTAAATGTTTTGGAGTTGAAAAAACAAGTCGAAGAGAGTTATGACACAAGATATTATTTTAGAGAAATAAAATCAAAAATAAAATTACTTCAAACTCCTATATATGTGGAATATGAAGATGGTTTAAAGTTACTTGAAGAAGTATCTCCTTTAATTAAATTTTATGCATCTCAAAAATGGGAATTACATCATGTAATTTTTCCAGATGGGATGTTAAAATAATTACTTTTTACTAAGTTCTCTAATTACTCTATAATAGTTTTTTAATGATTCTTTTGTGCATGTTTCGTATGTAGTGTGGTAGTTTGTTGTAGGTAGTTGAATCGTAGTCCCATTAATTTTTCCTTTAGTTTCTTTAATTACAGTTCCTAATTCAGTTTTTCCAGTATCGGATGGTTTTAGATGGTAAGGAATTTTTTTCTCTTTTGTTATTTGCTTGATTTTTTTACCTAATTTTTCGTCAAATATCCCTCTTTCATCTCCATTTCTAAGTGTTAAAAATCCTCTCTCTTTTTCATCTAAACTTAAATAAGGTGATGTATCTAAAATAACTAAAGAAAGATTTGTTATTTGCTCAGTATTTTCTTTATTAAAAATATGACTATCATAAAACTCTTTAATTGATTTATAGCTCTCACCAATTTCTTCTTTTGTTGTAAAGAGAGCTTCTTGATTAAATTCACCTATTTCCATGATATAAAATATTACTGCTGCTGAGATTACATTATCTATTTGTCCTGAAATTACTTTTTTATCAAAATAGACATCATTTGAGAGCATAAATATTTCATCTCCTCTCTTTAATGGTCTAGTTGTGTCGAATTTTACTTTTTTATCTTTTATAGAAATATCATATCTACATGTTTTATATTCTCTTTTTATTCTTCCACTTCGAGGACTATAGGATTTGATATTTTCATGGGTGTGTCTGAGTCCAACTGATTCAAAGAAAATTTTTCTACCACTTCTCTCCATTTTAAGTGTTTTATTATCTTCTTCTTTTATGATAAAAAAATTATCTCTTAGTTGACATTTTAAATTATCAATTTGATTAATTTTTTCTACCACTTCTCTTTCTATTGATTCAATTTCTTCAAATGAAAATCTTGAGGATGATTTTTTTTTAAGATAAAAAGCTAGATATTCAAGTTCTCCTTCTTCATTTTTAATTAATGAGTGTCTATCAATGTGCATACTAAAGAGTTTTTTTGTATGCTCATTTTTTTTAGGTCTAATATGAAGATATTGTTCGTGAAGGTTTGTTTTAAATCCTAATTTTTTAGCTCTCTTATTTAAGTATTTTAGAAATGGTTGTTCAAAAGAAATTGCTGAGGGTATTTCTAGAAATTCTTGAGTTATTTCAACGATTCTTTTGATGTGTCTCATGTATTTAAAATAGTTTTGATACTTTTTAAATGTTGCTCTACAAAGTCATCAATAATGTCTAAGTCTTCAATTTTTACTTTTCCAATAAAGAGTTTTTTGAGATCTTTGCCTTCATTTACATATTTTTTAATTTTATAAAATCCTGAATAGTATACATAATCTTTAGTAAATCCACCAGGTTTTGAAGTATCTCCAATATTTCTTTTTGCCCTATAGGTTATTGAAAATGCATCTGAGTCTTTGAAATTATATTTCTTAAGGATATGATATACTTCATAAAATGATTTTGAGAGAGCATAATGTGTTGCAATTACACGACCAGCATATATGAACATTTGAGCATCTGAGCTAACTCCTTTAATGTATTCCATGTATGCTGCTAATCCTTCTTCTGTTTCAATATAATTTGCAGTTCCTGTTTCTAGAAGTTTTAAACTAAATTGGCGAGCATTGAAATTTCTCATATAATGAGTTCCAATTTCATGAACTTTTAGTCTTTTCACATCAAGGCTTGTAAACCTCTCTTTTGGATTAATATTGAGTAAATTATTTTTAGGTGAAACATTCATTTTAGATGTTAAATTTTCATTGTATTTTATTGAGATATCTTCTCCTGTGAGATGTTTTACTTCATTGTGTAGTCTTTGTGCTGCAATTTGAGGAGTTAATATTTTGAATTTTACTTTTTTTCGTTTATATTGTTTTACAAATTTTGTTGCAGATTCAAGAAGTTTTTTAGAAGGTTGTCCTCTATATTTTAATCCATATATAGTACTTTTTGGAGTACCCCATAATCTATGACATTCAACTTCATTTATCTTTGCTAATGCTCTTTCTTTTAGTAATTGTTTGAAACCGTATTTGTCATGTTGTGTATTTACTTCAAATTGTTTTAATTTTTCTATAGCATGTAAGGGATATGTTTTTGCAGTAAAGAGAATTTGAGGATTATATATTTTTTTTTCTTTAATTGCTTTGAAAAATTTTTTTTTTTCTTCTTGTAAATTAATTGCTTTTGGGAAATTTGTAGGAAGATGAGAAATAAGACTATAAAATTCTTTTTCCAATGTTTTGTATTCTAAAAAATATTGTTCATCGGAAATTTGCATACTTGAATTTGATTTTTTTACTTTTTAAATATTATTTTTAATTCCTAGTAGAAACGACTTTAGTCGTTTACTTGTTTAATTGAGAGTTGAATTTTATTTTTTTGTTTATCTATTGAAATTATTTTTACTTTTACTTTTTGACCAATTGTTAAAAATTTATTTACATCTTCTACAAAAGTATTTGCAACTTCAGATATATGTACTAAACCATCTTGTTTTACACCAATATCTACAAATGCTCCAAATTGCATTATATTTCTAACTACTCCTTCTATGACTTCATCTTCTTTAAGATCATCAATGTTTCTTGTTTTTTTAATTTGTATATTAGCTTCATAGATTCGTATATCTTCATCTTTTTTTTCATAACTCTCTTTAATAAAGTTAAATACGGATTCTTCAATTCCTAAATTTTTATTGAATGATCTGATTTGCTCTTTGATTATTTTTTTTGCAATATCATAGTCTTTTGGATGAATTGCAGTTGAATCTAGTTCTTCATCAGGATTATTAATTCTTAGAAACCCAATTGCATATTCATAGGCTTTAGGTGTGAGTAATTTTTTTAGTTGATTTCTTGAAGTATATGGTCTATTATCATATATTTTTTGTGCACTCTTTGATGTGAGACCAGAGATTTTTTCAAGAAGATATTTTGATGCAGTATTTACTTGAACACCAATTGAGTGGACAACATCTTCGACCACATATGATAATTTTTCATTTAATTCTTTTTGATTAATATCGTGCTGATACATTCCAACACCAATACTTTCAACGGGGATTTTAATGAGTTCTGAGAGTGGGTCGATATATCTTCTACCAATACTTATAGTTCCTCTATCAGTTGCATCTAAATTTTTAAACTCTTGAGCACCAATTTTTGATGCAGAATATACTGAGGCTCCAGATTCATTTACTATAATAAATGGAATTTCAATTTCTTGGCTTAAGAGTTCAAAGGTCTCATTTGATGCAGTTCCATTTCCAATTACAATACAATCACAGCTATATTTTGAGATAAGGGATTTAATTTTTTGAATACTGTATTCTTTTTTATCTAGAAATATTTTATCAAATTCTTGAGGATTAGTATGTTTATCTAAAATTGCAAGTTTACACCCTGTTCTAAATCCTGGATCAATTGCTAAAATTGTTTTATTATAATTTGGCTTTGTTAAAAGTAATTCTTTGAGGTTTTTTTGGAATGAAATAATTGAATCTTCATGTGCTTTTTTTGTTAATTGTGTTTTGAGTTCATTTTCTACAGATTTGAATAATTTGGTATATCCTTGCTTTATTGCTTTTATGTATTCTTTTTCACAACATATAGTTGATGTTAATTTTTCAATCATATTATCTAGAGGAACACTACTATTGTTGATTTTAACTGAGAGGATATTGAGATTCTCCCCTCTATTGAGTGCAAGGACTTGATATGATTTTAGTTTTTTAATTTCTTGAGAAAAACCATCGTAGAGCTCGAATTTATGAATTTGTTTTTGATCTTTTTGAGGAAGCTCATCAAGCTTTGATTTGTAACTAGATTCAATTTCTCCGTATGATGTATAGAAATATCTTAGATCATTTTTTAGAGAAACATCATCTGCAATTTCTTGGGCAATAATGTCTTGTGCTCCTTCAATTATTTCCTCTTTTTTATATTTTTCAAGAAGTTTAGAATCAATAGTTATTGTATTTTTCGATTTAATTTGATTAGCAATAGGTTCGAATCCTTTTTCTCTTGCAATGTCTGCTTTTGTTTTCTTTGCTCTTTTATATGGTGCATAGAGATCTTCTACTTCTTGGATTGTAGTTGAATTAGTAATTGATTCTTTAAGTTTTTCTGTTAATTTATTTTGCTCCGAAATAGATTCAAGAGCTGTTTTTTTAATTTTGAAGAGTTTTTGTTGATACTCATAGAGAGCTAGAATATCTCGTATTTGATTTTCATCTAAGTTGCCAGTTACTTCTTTTCTATATCTTGCAATAAATGGGGTAGTTGCACCCTCTTCAATTAATGTTAATGTGTTTTTAACTTGACCTTCTCTTAGTTGTAAGTGTTTAGAAATAATACTGCTATAATTTGGAGTTTCTATCATAGAAAAAAAGTTAGAATCTTATTTTTAAATTCTTGTCATTCATCCTCCGTATTTTCATATCTTAATACAAAATCATTGTTATCCTTACCTTCACTATTTTCAATATTGAAATAAGGAATATATCCATGTTTACTATAAAATGTTTTAGTTAAATTTAAAATTCCATCTCTTCTAAGATAAAAGGTAAATTTCTCGTGAGATTCACTAAAATTATCTTTTTTATTAAGAGAAATAAGTAATTTTTTTTCTTCTTCTGTTGAGTTCTTTGCCATATAACCATGGACTGTAATAAAGTTTTCGGAGGTTGTTATAGAGATATGATTTCTAATAAGAGAAGATCCATTCTCTTGTACTCCAAATGTACTTATTAAATCATATCCAACTACAGGATTGCTCCTATTTTTACATGGATATTTAGAAATAAGAGGAGCTATTTTTTGTTCTAATTTTGTTTTTATCACTTCTAGATTAATATTAATTTAGGCCTCCTTAAAAAGGTTGTTAAGAAAAAGTTAAGAATTATTATAATTCTAATTTTGGTGTATCTAGAGCTTACTTCGTGCACTTCGAGCAGCGTTCTCAAAAATCTAATATTTTTGGTTACTACTCTAGCTTACTTCGTGCACTTCGAGCAGCGTTTCTAAATACTTCAGGTAATGCTGGGTGAATGTATACGAATTTAAAGAAGTCTTCGATTTTTGCGTGCATTGTGAGGAGGATAATTGCCATGTGAATCATATTTGATGCTTCAGCTCCAATGATGGTTGAACCTAAAAAGTATCCATTTTTATCAAAGATTAATTTAACAAATCCAGTTTCACTTAGAAGAGCTTCACCCATTGCTGAGTGTCTATATTCGTGTTTTCCTACAATAAAATCTTCTCCTTCAACTTTACCCATAGCTTCGAGTTGATCTTGTGTGAGACCTACTCCTGCAATTTGTGGATTTGTAAATACTGCCCAAGGCATAGGTGGATATTCTATTTCTCCTTTTTTCTCATTAATTAATTTATCGTAGAGATATTCTGCTTCAAAATTTGCAGAGTGTCTAAACATGTAGTTTCCTACACAATCTCCTAATGCATATACTCCAGGAAGAGATGTTTCCATATTTTTATTTACTTCAATAAATCCTCTAGGTGTTGTTTTAATGGATGTTGTTTCTAGGTGAAGTAAATCATTGTTTGGTTTAACTCCAGTTGCTACAAGTACTTGGTCTGCTTTAATTTTTTTGAGTTTTCCTGTTGTGTGATCATCAAATGTTACAGTGAATTCTTTTTTCTTTTCATCATAGCTCACTTCTTTAGTATCTGTACTTACATGAATTGTATGCCTTTGTTCAAAGACTCTCTCAAATTCTTCTCTAGCATCTTTATCAACTAAAGCCAAACATCCTTTTTCTCTTACAATAAACTCTACTTCTGTTCCGAGTCCAGAGTATGCATGTCCAAGTTCTACACCTATGTATCCACCACCAATTACGATGAGTTTTTTAGGTTGAACTCTTGCTCTGAGTGCTTCAGTTGATGTCCAGTAAGGAGTATCAGATAATCCTTTAATTGGAGGGATAAATGGCCGTGCACCTACTGCAATGACAATTTTATCTCCTGAAATTAATTCTCCGTTGATTTCAATTACTTTATCTTCTACAAATTTAGCTTCACCGTGATAGAAATCTAAGTTTTCAATCTTTTTAGACTCATACCATGTTTTAATTTTATTTGAATCTGAATCAGTAGTATTGTTAATTCTCTCCATTAGTTTTTTAAAATTAACAGAAAATTTAGGGTCATTTTTAATATCAAATTTTTTAGCTTCCTTAATTTCAAGTCCAACGTCAGCAGGGTGAATCATCAGTTTTGAAGGGATACATCCTCTATTTAAACATGTTCCTCCTAACTTATCTTTTTCAATAATTGCTGCTTTGAGTCCTTTTTGAGCTGCAGGTCTTGCAAGTTTAGAACCTGCACCTGATCCTATTACAATTAAGTCATAATGTGTTGTCATAATAATTCTTAAGCTCTTTTATTTTAAAAAGGAATTTTTGAATTGAAAAGTGATAAATTAAAAGCACACTTATTTTTCAAGAAAAACAATAGTATCGTATTGTCTATAGTACTCTCTCTATTTATAACAAAAATTTAAATATTTAAATATAAAATAATACATATGTATAAAGTATTATCTTTTTTATTGTATTTAATTTTCTTCTCTTCCTTTGTAGTATATTCTTTTTCTGGAGGAGATGGAACTGCGTTAGACCCTTACGAAGTTAGTAATTGTGATGAGTTACAAAACATTTCTCAAATTGCGAATTTAGATGATTATTATGTCTTGACTCAAGATATTGATTGTTCTGGAATTTCTAATTTCCAACCTATTGGGAGTTGTAGTGGTAGTAGCTGCTCAACATCTAGCGATGATGGGTTTGAAGGGAGTTTTAATGGTTCAGGATATGTAATTTCAAACATTAATATTGAAAACTTGACAACTACAGATGCTGGTTGGGGTGTGTTTGGTTTTGTAGAATCGGGCTGGATATATGATCTTGGTGTTGAAAATATTGTTGTTAATGTACCTCTTTCACCTAGGGTTGGTGGGTTAGTGGGGGATTTTAGATCAGGTCCTATTTCAAGAGTCTATGTGGCTGGAGATATTACTGGAGGGCAATTAGTAGGAGGAGTTTTTGGACTTTTTTATTCTACTACAACAGACGTATTTTTTATTGGTAATGTAACTGGTCTTGGAGGTGTTGGACATATAGGAGGAATAGCAGGTAATGCTGGTTATTCTTCAATAACTAATTCATATGCAATAGCAAATATTGTGGGGACAACTGATGTAGGTGGATTAGTTGGTAGAAACTATAATAATAATTTGATAAATTCCTACTTTATAGGTAATGTTTCTGGAAGTAGTAATGTTGGAGGTTTGGTAGGTCTTCAAGATGATAGTTTTGATTTTACAAACTCTTATTGGAATAATCAAACTACAAATGTCAATATAACAGTGGGTAGTGGTTTATCTACAGGAATAACTCCAATTCAAAATAACTATTCTTATTTTCTTGATCCTACTCGAGAACCAATGGCTTCATGGGATCCTACAATTTGGAATTTGACTCCAGGACAACTTCCTTATTTGCAATCAACTGAAAATCCTTTTCAAAGTTCTATAACTTCAACTTCACTACAGGCTCAAAGTTCAAGTTCATCTACATTTCCGACATATGGAATACTTTCATTTTCTTTTTTAATTATTCTATTGGGATATTTTTTTATATAGTTGTTCTCTTTTTCTTTAGATGTTTCATTTAGTTAACACTAATATATTTAAAGGATAAAAAATCTTATTTTTTTAGACAATGGAACTTCTAGATTCAAAAACTTTAATTCGTAGATTTCATGCTTTCTATGAAGAATATATGAAAGATGAGATTAAAAAAACTCTGCACGCAGGGAAAACATATCTAGAAGTTTCTTTTTATGATTTATCAGAATATGATTTTGAATTAGGAGATTATCTTTTAGCCCACCCAGAAGATACTATCTCAATTATGGAGGAGACTCTAAAACAATTCCAAGATGAAGATTCAAAATCACATATCAAAATTAGATTTTTAAATTTACCTGAGACTGAGAGAGTTTTAATTAGAGATATTAGATCAGAGCAATTAGGAAAATTAGTGTTTTTAGAAGGTTTAGTGAGACGTAAAACAGATGTTAGACCTCGTTTAACACATTTAGAATATTTATGTACAAATCCTTCATGTACTTATGCTGAGGAGAGTATTAAAGTACCTCAAATTGAAGATAAAGCAAAAACACTCAAAGTATGTCCTAAATGTAAATCAGGAGTGGAGCTAATTAACAAGAATTTAGTAGACTCACAAATTTTAATTTTAGAAGAAATTGCAGAACAACTAGACTCATCTGCAGATCAGCCAAAGAGAATTAATGTACTACTTCAAGGAGATTTGGTTTCACCATTTAAAGATTCAAAAACAAATCCAGGTTCAAGGGTTTTAGTTATGGGTCTTGTAAAAGAAGTTCCTATTCCAACACGAACTGGTGCTGAGAGTATTAATTATGATTTAATTGTAGAAGGTAATTCAATTCAATTATCCTCGGAAGAATTTTCAGAGATTATTATTTCAAAAGAAGAACAAGCTGAGATTAAACGTCTTGCAAAAGAAGAAGGTATTTTAAAGAAATTAGTCTCTAACACTGCACCATCAATTTATGGATATGATAGAATTAAAGAAGCTATTTTATTGCAACAATTTAAAGGATCAGGTGGAGTTAAAGGAGATGGAGTAAAAACTAGAGGAGATATTCACATTTTACTTATTGGAGATCCGGGTGCTGCAAAATCACAGATGCTTAAAGCAGCAACAAGAATTGCTCCAAAGTCTTCTTTTGTATCAGGTAAATCAGCAACAGGGGCAGGACTTGTAGCTTCAGTTATTAAAGATGAGCTTACAAAGGGTTGGGCACTTGAGGCAGGAGCTATGGTTTTAGCATCAGGAGGTCTTCTTGCAATTGATGAGATGGATAAAATGAGTGATGAAGATACTTCTTCAATGCACGAGGCACTAGAACAGCAAACTGTATCTATTGCTAAAGCTAATATTCGTGCAACACTTAGATGTGAGACAACTGTTTTAGGTGCAGCAAACCCTAAACTTGGGCGTTTTGATCCTTTTGGAGATATTGGTAAGCAAATTAATTTTCCACCTGCTCTAATTTCAAGATTTGATCTTATTTTTATTTTAAGAGATGAGCCAGATAAGAAAAAAGATGATATGATTGCAGATCACATTTTACAGACTCACAGAGATAAGTCAAAAACAGTAACTGAGATGTCTAAAGAGTTTTTACAAAAATATATTGCATATGCTCGTGCAATGCAGCCGGTGTTAACTCAAGATGCTATTAAAAAAATTAAAGATTTTTATGTATCAATTAGAAATGCAGCAGGAGAAGATGAGAATGGAATCAAATCAGTTCCTATTACTGCTCGTCAATTAGAGGCGATTGTTCGTTTAGGTGAGGCCTATGCAAAAGTAGAATTATCTAAAAAAGTAACTCAAAGACATGCAGAACTTGCAATCGATTTATTATTGTATTGTCTACAAAAAATTGGAATTGATCCAAAAACGGGAGAGATGGATATTGATAGGCTTACAACTGGAGTTACATCATCAACTAGAAATGTATTTAGACAAGTTCAAATCATAATTGATAACTTAGAGAGAGAATCTCCTGAGATTACCTATGATGCAATAATTGAGGCAGCAGAAAAATTAAATGTTAAAAAATCAGAAGTTGATAAAACCTTAGAGAAATTAAAACAAGAGGGTGTGATCTTTGAGCCTCGTAAGAATATGTATAAGAAATTAAATTGATATAATTATCAAAATACTTAGTATTTTGTGTGGTTTTCTTAGTACAATGTGTTTAAAATAAATATTTTTAACATGCCATCAATACTATTGATGAGCATTTCTTTTAGTTAGTACATAGTGCTAACGTCCAAAAGAAAGTTGAGTGTGATCTTTGAGCCTTGTCACGAATATGTATAAGAAATTGAATTGATATATTCAATCATAAATTTGAAAAATTTATGGTCTTTTTTAATGATTTATTTTTTTAATATAATATGACTCACTCCCATATATTGTTATTCTATTATTATTGAGTTTTTTCCCATATACTTCCACTTTATCTCCAATACTCAAATTATTTTCAAATTCTCCACGGGAAGAACTATTATCCCAACCTGTTGCCCAAATAATTTCATAGTTATCTATTTTTATAGAACATACTCCATCAGTAGGGCAAGTGTTTTCACCTCCAGGAGAAATTTTCCCACTCATTCTTACTTCATTTTCACTTTCCATAAGTATTTCAACAGTAGATGTATTTTGAGTACATCCTACTATAAAAAATAGTATTATGATTCCTAATGTATATATTTTCATTACTCTAGTGGTTTTGTATAATATATAAGTTTTTTTATTAGTTCTTAGGTTGTCACCAAATAAGAAAGTTTATAAAGGGATTATAGTTTATTTATACTATCCAAGGTTGATCCTTTGGTCTAGTTGGTTATGACGTTGGCCTTACAAGCCGAAGATCCCCGGTTCAAATCCGGGAAGGATCATTTTTTATAAAATTGGGATTACTTAATATAATCTTAGATAGTTCACTTAATAATTCTTTCGGTTTCTGATATTCTATTAAATCATTATTTAATTCATCTGAATTACTATTATAACATTTATTTTTAGCCTTCTCATCTAAAAAGTATAATTTGAAGTTTGTTCTAAATCTCGAACATGCAGTATAGAGTATATTTTGATTTGTAAGAAGAATCCCTTTTACATTTTCAATTAAAATAAATCCTTCTTCATATTCTGATCCTTGGGATTTATGAATAGTTATTGCATATGCTGGAACTAAATAGAATGTATCTTTAAAGGGGAATTCAATGATTTGATTATTTAGATGTCTTTGAGCTAGAAGAGTTTGATTTTCTTTGTTATATGAGAGTATAGTTAGGTTTTCACCATTAGCTAAGCTATCAAGAGAATAATTATTTTTAGTGTTCATTACAATATCTCCTATTTTAAACTCATATTGTGATAAGGTTTTTATATTTCTTTGTTTAATATCCTGTTCTAAACACTCTAAATTAACTCTTTTTACTAATTCATTGGTATTACATAAGATTTTCTTTCTTTTATCTTTGATTACTTCTTGTGTTATTTCTTGTATTGTTGATTCCTCATAGTCTTCTTCAATACTTTCTTTATTTTCAATTTGTTTAATGTTCTTCAATATTACACTATTTGATCTATATTGTCCTTCTAATTTGATTTTTGATATATCTTTTATTTTTAGAAGTTCATAATAGAGAGAGTTTGATTTAAAGTTAGATAATTGTTTTTCATCTCCTAGTAGAAGAATATGTGTTTTAGTAGATAGGGCTTTTAGTATATTATGGAATATTTCTTTATCAAGCATAGTAAATTCATCTATAACTAGTATATCTGTATTTAACACATTATTTTCATTATGTTTAAATTTTATTGTTGATCTAGAAAATATATTATTAAATGTCTTATGTATAGTCTTAGCTTCATTAAAGTTTAATTTTTTATTGATATTTGAACAGGCTTGTGCAGTAAAGCAACAATAAGTTATTTTACATTTATCTCCATATTGTTTATTGAGTTGTTCTAGTATAGTTGTTTTCCCACTTCCTCCATCTCCTGTACATAGTGTGATTTTGTTTCTAAGTGTGGAATTAAGTGTTAAAAGTTGTGTTGGGTCAAGAACATAAGCTCCCTCATCTTCCCCCTTTTTGGGCGGGGGGGAAGTTGAGAGGATCTTATTGCTAAGTGAGGCGCTCGAACTAGAGAGGAGAAGGGCAGACTCTAGGTTTTGTATGAGTTGAGTATATTGTTTTGCTTTTAGTAATGGAATTCTGAGAGGTTCTATTGTTTCTTTTACATATTTAGAGATAGTTGGATAGTTATGGTTTTTAGTTGATTTAGTAATTTTAGCTTTAAATTTATTATACTCTAGTTCCTTTGTTAAGGGGTTTTTATATTTAATTGGATCAAATGTTAGGTTAGATGTATTTAGTCCTCCCTGTATTCTCTCAACTTCTTCAAATCTCTTTTCTTCACTTGGTTCTTGTTTAGTTTTAAGAAAAGGGTATTTTTTATAGAGGTTTTTTGAAAAGTAAGATAATCTAAACTTTTTGTAGGTATTATTGAGAAACTCAATTGTTGAGTTTTCTCCTTCAAATGATTTGAAGAAGTACTTTAAAACATAATTAACACATTTAGAATAAAACTTATTCTCTTTTAATTCTTGTTTTAAATCAATATTTTTGTAAATTTTTGATTCAACTTCCAGTTGTTTTTCTATGATATATGATGGAATAAATCTATTTAGTAGTATATGGAAATGAGGATGTTTATTCTTAGTTGCTTCAACTACTAAGAAATATGATCTTTCTTTATCTTGATTTCTTGTTATTACTTCATTAAACCAAATTCTTTTTGATTCTATGAATTCTGAATCATTTAGGAGTTCTTCCCTTTTTTTTAGGTAGATTTTGTTGTATTCTTGCTCAATTAAGTATTTATTTTGTTTTTTGAACTTGTTTTCTTCTTCTTGTGAGAGTTTCTTTAGATATATTCTTTTTTTTATTACAACTTTAGTTACTGCATCCTTTTGAGAAATTTTCTTTATTTGAACATCTACTTCATGTTGAAACCAAGTTTTTAATATTTTTTCTTTTTTATGTTCTGCTTGTTTTTTTGTTTTATACTTATATCTTGATTTTATCTTGTTTAGATCTAATGATTTATCATACTCATTCATAATATGATTTAGTTTTTTGAATAAAATTGATGTTTCTAAGGTTATTTGTGCATTTAAAATAATTTTATATGGGATTTTAAGTTTATTCTTAGTTAGGTGTTTTGTTATTATATCCTTTCTTTGTAAGTTAATTGGTTGTGTTGTCAAGGTTAGAAAAAAACTAAAATCTTCTTGAGGTGAGATAATATTTAGCTTAGATCTTAAAAGTTCAGCTTTCTGAGAAGAACACTCTTCACAATTCCATGAATTACATTTTACTTGAAATGGGATAAATTCATTGGTTTTTTTATCCAGTAAAATGATAATTTGTGTAGAGCATTGAGTTGATTGAAATTTAGATTTATTGTAGAAAGATCTAGATTTATTGAAATAGTCAAGTTCTAGATTGTTATTTTGAGTTAGAAAGTTTTTATACATCCCTTTAATGGATATATTGCATAGTAAAAAGGTTTGTAGTAACCCTTGTTTTGTTATAGGTAATCCCTATGGGTTACTACTTCTCTTTTATTTGAAATTAAATGATATTTTTTAATTTAATTATCTCTCCCAATAATTTACTTTTATTATTTCTTTTTCTGATTTATATTTAATAACATCTCTATAATATGTTTTTTCTATATATCTTGTTTTTGCAACATCTTTGCATTCTTCATATAATTCTTTAACATCATTATTTTTAAAAGCGTTAAATCCTTTAACTAAATTTTCTCCTAAACTTAAACTTATATCTGTTTCACACTCTTCTACATAATATACTTGGGGTTCTCTTTGTGTATAACTTTCCTTTGCTGTATATGGTGTACTTGTTTATATTCTGTCTTTTCAAATAATGGTAAGTAACTAACTATAAATCCTATTCCTACTATACTTAATAGTATAAACGTAAATGTTAAAATTTCTTTTAATTCTTTATTCATATTCTACTACGTGTTTTTTAATTTATATAAGTTATTCTTTTTAATTAAAACTTAATCTTTATAAAAATTAAAATTTATTTACTTGTATGGATTATGTTAAAAAAATTTTAGAAAAAAACCTTATTGAAAAAGAAAATTTACTGATTCCAGAAATTTTTTTTGAAAATGATTCCTTAAAAGAATTAAATAGAGTTTTGAGTACTAAGAATATAAATTCTTTAGCATCATTCTTTAAAAATTCTTCTGAGAAAAACTTAAATATTCCTTTTTTTAAAGATATAGAAAAAGAATTAAAAATAAAGAGAGTCCTTAAAAGTGAGGATTTAGAATTAATTAAAAATATTTCAGAAGTTGGTGTTTGCGATAGTAATACTTTTTTTAAAATGTTAGGAATTTTAAATCACATTTCATTTCTTTTTGATACTATTGAAGAGAAGAAATATCCTGAAGTAGTAAAATCAACTTTAATGTTGTGGTCTTATCAAATGGTTTATGAAATGATTTCAACTATTTTTTCAGGATATGTTTATGATTATGCAAGTAGCGATAAGATAAAAAATAAAAGTTTTTTAAAAAATTTTAAGGATAATAAACATCCTCCATTAGGAACATTATTGCTTTTTCTAAAAAAGAATAAAATAATTTCTAATAGAAATTACTTTTTTGAAAATATTAAAAGAAATGGAATTGCTCATGGGAATATTTACTTTGATCCTTATAAGAATATTTTTATTTCTTCAATAGGGAAAGAGTTAAATTATTTGGATTTTATGAAGGATTTAAAATATTCCTATGAAATTTTAATGGAATTTATATTATTAGTTAATGGTAATTCATATAACCTTAGAGAGGATATGTTACTTGGTTTTAAAGCATTAGCAAATAATTTGGTTGGTCTAAGTAGAGTTTCAATCGCTAGAGATGCATATGTGGATTTTATTTCAGATTTAGAAAAAAATTAATTCTTTGCTTTTTCGCCACATGGTAGCTATAAATATAATCAAGTTAAGTAGTAGTCTTTTTTCTCTCGGCAAGCCGTGAGAAGAAAAAAGACATAAAATTTACTCATATTTTTTTATGGAACACATTTTCAAATTTTTTAATAATGAGTAATTACTATATAATAAAATTCCTAATGCTAAAAATTTTAATTCTAATCCATACCATGGAAGAAAAGATATCAAAGAACCCAATCCCAAATATGAAGCCAAAGTTAGAGAACATGATGCACATCCTGCAACTAGTAGACTTAAAAAAGAACTTCCTCCTGAAAAAATATTATGTTTTAGTGATAAAGTATTAAATAAAATAAATCTATATATTGTAATAGAAATAAATAAACTAAATAATATTGAAATTAGAAGTTGTATGCTTAATTGAAATAACAAATAGTAAGTGCCATAATTTCCTCTTATTAATGGAATGTTTGTAAATAAAAGAAAAATATACATTGTTAAAAGAAAAGAAATTATAAAAATAACTATTGAATACCATTTCTTAAAAAGTTCAATAAAATTTAAAATTAAGCTAGTCATCTTATATTATTTAACATTAAATTTCATCATCATTCCAGCTTCTAAATGTTCTGCAATGTGACAATGTACCATCCACTCTCCAGGGTTTGTAACATCAAGTAAGATATCAATACTAGACCCAACTGGAACTAATACTGTATCTTTCCAAACAAGGTTATCATTAATTTCTCCATCTTTTTCAAGAACTAAAAACCTTTGACCATGAAAATGAATTGGGTGTTGCATAGGATGAGCGGAATTAGGATCATTATATAATCTTATTTTAACTTTATCACCAACATTAAAATCTAAATTTATATCCATATTTTCTTTTTTAGATGTTGAATCTCTTAAAATCCATTCAATATTTTCACTTGATGACATTGAATTCATCATCTCCATTTCATCTTCCCATTCAAATTTCATCTTATGAGGTTCTTCTTCATGATCTTCATCTAAATATTGAGAACATTCCACCATTTGTGGCATCATTTCACAATGTTCAATTTTTTCTTCTTCAGATAAACCCTCAAGCATAGACATACCTCCCATATTCATTTCTACGCTCAAATCTATTTGAACATCAATTTCCTTATCAAAATAAGATCTAAAATTATTGATATCTTCAATAACATAAGAATTTTCTCTAAGTGATAAAAATTCAGAGGAATAATCGTTTTGAGATTTTTCATCTAAAACATTGACAGATCCAATAGTATATTCTTTATTTGGGTTAATATGTTTTATTTCAAACTTACCTGAATTTTCAAAATAGGCTTCAATAGTATATCTTTGAGCAGGAGCAATAATCATTGAGTTGATATATTCTTCTTTCTCATAGGAGCCTATATCTCCCCCAATTAATTTAAATTGTACTCCAGGAATTGAAAAGTTAAACATTCTAGTATTTGCAACATTTGTTATATAGAATCTAGATACATCTCCTTTATTAACTTCAAGAGTATAATCATCATCTCCATTAATTAACATTATGTTACCGAATCTTCCCATTAATGTTCTTGTAGCGTGGCCTTCATAAAAAGGTTCAACATCTCCATTTTCAATTAATATATCATCAAGAATTAAAGGGATTTCTTTATTTACATTATTGTAATAATCATCATATTTGGAATCAACTAACATATTTCCATATAAACCTAATTCCTGTTGAATATCTTCCCTTACATGTGGATGATACCAATAAATACCTTCATCTGGGAAGTCTAGTTTATATTCAAAACTATCTCCAGGTAATTGAACATCCATTGTGGAACCTGGAACTCCATCATTTTCATTTTCAAGTCTTAAACCATGCCAATGAACTGTTGTTTCCATATCTAAGTTATTTGTTACATTAACATGAATTGTCGCATCTTGTTCTACTCTTAAAAGAGGTCCAGGTATTTGTCCATCATAACCAAACATTCTAATTTCTTGCCCTGCAATTTCTTTTTTTATAATATCAATTGACAAATCGATAGAATCTCCATCTTTCAAATTATAAATTTGAGTCTCTTCTGCAGTTGAAAGGCCTTCAATAGATCTTGAAATTTGATTTGAATCTTTCTTCATCATAGTATCCATGTTATGATTCATATTCATTTTTTCTTTTTTATTTTCACACATAGACATAGATGGCATCATTTCACAACCTTCCTGGATTTGTGTTTCTGATAATATTATACCTTCATATTGTTCACAACCAGGCATCTCCATTTCTTGACAATGTAATATCATCATTAAATCTGAAGGTGAATACTCTTCAGGAACACTTTCTTTAACTCCATTTTCAGTTTGAATTGAAGTACTACATGCTGCTAGAAATAGAAGCATAATACCAGCTATTGAAAACACTTTTATCTGTTTCATAATAGTATCATTAGATGAAACTATACTTATATATTAGTGAAACTATATAAATTAAGTATGAATTAATATATTATGAAAAAAGTTGTAAAAGATGTTATATATTTCTCAGTAATGAGCTTATTTTTTATACTCTTATCACTAACAGTTGTATCCTTTTATTTTATAGGGATTGAGGAAGTACCTTATATTATAGATATTTTTGTGAAATATCATGTATTATTTATGTTTCTTAATGCAATTCTTGGTCTTGTTTTTGGTTTTTTATCTTATTTTTTTTTAAATGCTAAAATCAATAAAAATAAAAAAGAAATGAAACACACAATTTCAATTCTTTTAGATCTTCTTCAAAGCGAAGAGAAAAAAATAATTTCTTTTCTGTTAAATAATAAAGGAGTTGCTACACAATATGAACTTACAAAAATAGAAAATATGACTAAATTGAAAGTTCATAGATGTTTAGAAAAATTAGAAAGAAAAAATATTATAACTAAAGAAAAGTTAGGAAAAATAAATAAAATTTATTTAAATAAAGAAATTATTGTCCAATAAAATTAATTTCTTCCTCAATTTCTTTTTCAACTTTATAATTGATTATACCTCCATGTATGATCAAGTGTAACATCATATGCTCAAAATCTTTGAATGTTTTAATATTTGCTTTAGATAGCTCTTCTTTCACATCTCTAGAGAATGAGTTCCACATTTTATAGAATATTACTGCACCTGCTTTAAATACTAAGCTTTTAGATGTTTGTGTTATTGTGACATGTTCTTCTAGTTCATCTTCCCATTCAAGTATTTCCTTATAGAAAAGACTATTCTCTTTAATATATTGGTAGTTAGAGTGTGTAATTGAAGGTAATGTTAATCGTGATCTTTCTTTAGAGTTCTTTAAAACAATATGTTGTGTATGCTTTTTTTCTAGATGATTAATTGCTTTTTGCTCTTTCAACATATTTCTTATTTTTCCCAGTTCCTCTTTTATTTCTTGGTTTTCACCTTTAACTTCTTTAACTTCTCCTTTCAGTTCATCATTTTCAACTTCATATTTCTGTATTTCATCTTTTTTCATACCTTCTCTAATTTTAGTTTTCCCTAAGGTTCTTTTAAGAAAATATCTTCCTGCAACCTTCGAATTCTCTCCCCATCCAAATTTATAGTTAAATTGCTGCATACTCATTTCAGAAAACGATGCAAAATATGTTGCAGATGAGTGTCTCAGCTTATGGGATGTTACCCATGAAAACTCCTCGCCTAAAATTTCTTTAGCATATCTTTTTAATTTTTTATTAAGGGTCTGTAATGTTGCTGGACTTCCATCTTTAAATGATAAAACGTAATCTTCTTTTCCAATTGATTTATTTTTTTTAAGAATCTCATTAATAAAGTATTCAATTTGTGGTTTAAGTACAACAATTTCCATATCTCTTCGTCTTGTTTTTAATTTAGGTAGTGCCACATAAAGGTCTTCTCCTTTTTCATATGAGAAGCTTTTTAGTCTTAATGATCTAATATCTTGAGATCTACAACCTGTTGAAAACATGAATGCAAGAAAAAATTTGATTATTTCATCTTTTTCGGGTATATTATTAAGTATTTTTTTAATATCCTCATATGATAAAACGGGTTGATCAAAATCAATTTCATCTTCCTTTATAGTTATTTCTCCAAGTCTTTCTTCTCTTTTTGCCCTACCTAATAGGATTGTTAAATATGCTCTAATAAACCTTAAATAATTATTTGCAGTACTATTTGAATAAGGATTTCCATCTTTGTTAAGAAAATCTCCTTCTCTTAGATTAGATACTAGATCCATGTAATCATCTTCATCGATGTCTTTAATTCTCTTATTTGGAAAAAACTGAGTACAAAATTTATTAAAATATGAAGATACATTAACAAGTCTACCATATGAAACTTCTTTTTTATATTGTAACTTTTTAATATATCTATCAAAGTCTTCTTTATTTTCATCTGAAATTTCAGTTGAATTCATAACTTTGTTAAAGCTTGCTTTAAATCTTTTTTTATCTTTGTCTATATCATGTTGATTTGGTTTGTCTGCCATTTTAGTAATAGTATATCGTTATTTGTTATATACTTTAGCAGTAACCCCTCTTATTACATCGGTAACCCGGGAAGGATCACTTAATGATTGCGGTTCTCGTAAGAGAGCCGAAGGCATTACATTATTCTCAAATAAAAAACTAATTTTGTATTTTTACTCTATTTTACTTGAAACATTATATTTATATACTTAGAAGTACTATAATTAGAAATGAGTAAAAAAATTTGTATAATAAATAATTACACTAAAAGAATAGATGATATTAAAGCTTTATTTGAACATAGTGTGGTTGAAGTTATTGATTTAGATGATTTTTTGTTTTCAAAACACTATAAACACTATGATAAATTTGTTCTCTCTGGTGGTTCAAAGTATTCTCTTTTAGAGCATGAAGAGAAATTCAAAGAAGTAATTACATTAGTTGAAAAATCAAAAAAACCTATTTTAGGTATTAGTTTAGGTTTTGAAATTATTGGATTTACTTTCGATGAGATCTTAGAAAAAGCAGTTGGTTTTGGTTCAGGAATTAGACAAATTAAAGTAAAAAATAGCGAAGATGTTTTAATGCAGAATGTAGACTCCATCTTTGTAGCAGCCGAAGCACATAAATGGTACTTCTCAGGGCTTAAATCAATGGATATTTTAGCTTCTTCACAAAAAGGTATAGAAATTGCAAAACATCCAACAAAACCAATTTATGGAGTACAGTTTCATCCAGAAATTGATATTGGTGATAAGAATTCAAAGCAAATTATTGAAAATTTTGAGAAATTAATGTAATATTCTATTTTTTTACTATTAATAGTATTCTATAATAAGAAAAAATGTTTTTTTAGTTTATTTATAACATAAATAAACTCACGATAATTAATAAAATAATGAATACTAATCCTGCACCTAGGTATACTGTTGTGTTCTCGAATTCTTCACCAAATAATTCTATAGTTGAGTTACTTGTTTCATTACCAGAATTAATTCCAGTATTATTTAAATCTTCAAATTCAATTCCTGTATTTCCTTGTGAAGCACAGTCTTGTACTCTAATTGTATTACTTACTTCTTTTTGATCTTTTGATCTAATTGTATGAACAACTTCATATGTTCCAGCTTCTAGATTTGATACATCAAGTACATTTCTAAATGAATAATCATCATCTGTATTTAAATCAATTTCATTTGTAGTTGATTGAATTCCAGTTCCTACAATCTCACTTGTAATTGCAACTTCATCATCGTATTGTCCTAAATTTTCAACTCTAATACTTGCATAAATACTGGAGTCACATTTAATTACATTAGGTGATACGGAGTATGATTGCACGTTTATGAAATATGGTTCTCTATCGATTCTAATTGATTCTATTTCAGTTATTTCTTGATCTCCATTATCATAAGTTACAGTAATTTCAATTGCTTTTTGACCATCTTGTGCATCCTCTGGAATAATGAATCTGAGTCTTTTTGTAATCTCATCATTTACATCAAGTAGGAATGTATCTGTTGTTTGATCTAAGTCTGATTGAGCAACATCAATATCATTAATTATTGCTTCAATTCTAACATCTCTAAATACTTGATTCCCTTGGTTTGCTAGAGTAATTTCTAAATCTAAGATTTCATCTGGTTTGATACTCTCAGGTAATGTGATTGATTGAATATACACGTCACCAGTTACTTTAATTTCAACTCTAATTTCATCGAGCTCTTCATCATCTCTATTTAAAATTCTAATATCTCCAGAGTATGTTCCTTGAGCTAAGTCTTCAGGAATTGTAATGTCTAAATCAATTTCAATTTCATCATCTTCATCTAATGTAAATCTTCCAGGTTCTGAGAAACTAAATGCTGAGATTGGAAGTACATTTGATCCACTTTCTTGAGTAAATTCTTCTTCAATTTCTAAAATTAATCCTTCAACAGTATTTGCACCATTGTTTTTAATTTCTAATTCTAAATCATTGATTGTATTTCCAGGTTCTTCATTAACTTTAATTGGATTTGAATTTGTAAATTCAATTTCTTCTTCATCGGAAAATGTTTCAACTTCAATTCTATATACTTCCGTAATAATATTGTTATCAGGATCTCTTGCAGTAATTGTTAAATCTCCTCTATAACTATCAACATCAATATTTCCAATATCGAATCTAAAGTCTGAATCTCTTGATTCCCCTACATCAAGTTCATCAATTTCAAAGTCATTAATATCTCTGTTTTCAACTTCTACGTCAGAATCATCAATATCATCTTCGTCTCCTTCTAAGTTATCCATATCGTATTCAATATCAGTTAACATAACATTTCCATTGTTTACAATTTCAATTGAATCAAATCTTGTAGTTTCATCAATCTCAACTTCTGTAAATGTTATTACATTTCCTGATATTACATCACCAATTAATACGAATGAAGCTTCATTTACTGTTGGTATTTCAACAGTTACACTAAAACTAATTGCTTCACTTTGTGTGTTATTCTCTGAATTTTCTACTACTACTGAACCAGTAAAAGTACCCTCTTCGCTTTGGGTATTATATGTTAAATCAATAGTTTGGCTCTCTCCTTCATTTAAAGTTACAGAGCTACTAGATAAACTAAGAGTTAATGAATTAGCACCATCAGTTGCATCTTCTTCACTTAAATCAATGGTAATTGATTCATTTCCAGTATTTACAACCTCAATAGATAATGTTCTATCGACATTAGTAGATTGAGTTCCATCATTTAAATCTGCATTAATAGAAAAACTTTGAGCAGAAAAACCTACACTAATTGCTAGTAGGGTAGCAATTAAGATATGAAATATATATTTGATATTCATTTTATTATGTTTAGACTTTTGAGAGTCGTAGTTATTACTACTTAATAGATACTAATTTATAAATGTTTTGATTTAATAAGAAAAAAAGTAAAAAAACAATATTTTTTTTACTATGGTTTTTTTACGAAAATTGATTTTTATTCGCTTCTAGAGGCTATTTCTTCAATTTTTTTTAATAATTCGCCTTCATAGAGAATTCCTTTTTCCTCAAGTAATTCAACTAATGCATCAATTCTTGTGTGCACTTCATCAATTAAATCATAGTTATCATTTACAACAATTTCTTCTTTTTGATTTGCCATAGTATTTTTAGTTCACGATTATATAAAAATCTATCTCTTTTTTTTAGTTACTCTAAGGTAAAACAAAAAAATTATATATTGTATTTTCAAGCAGATTACTCAGCTAAAGCAAAATGAGAGTTATTACCAGTTTATCTAAAAAATTTCAAAAACAATGTGATATCAATTCTTGTAATGAAGAACAATTAAACAAAATACTTCCTTATTGGTTTGAAAAAATTGATGATATTTATTTTTCAAATTCTAATGATTCAATTGAGATTAAACTTGATGATTATGATAAACAACTTATTTTAAAATCTCGTGACTGTTTTGATAAACTTAAATCTCTTTCTTTTAAAAAAAATATAACTATTGTTAATTTTACTTGATTTTTATCTATTTACTAGATACTTTTAAAAATAATTCTTTACCGTTCTTTATATATTCAAAATGTCAGTTGTTAAAAAAATAAAAAAACATACTCAACAATCTTTGATTCTTGGTCGTTTTTTATTTAGGCAATCATAATCATTAAAAATAATAACATAAAATTATACTTATATTCAAAATGTCAGTTGTTAAAAAAATAAAAAAACAAATTATTGAAGAAGCTTCATCACATCCAGAAAAATATTTCCCAGTTAAAACTTTGGAGGAAATGGGATTCAAGAGACAATCTTGTTCAAGTTGTGGAGTTAAGTTCTGGTCTTCAGTGGAGAGAGATGTTTGTGGGGATACATCATGTGTTGGAACTTATAGCTTTATCGGAGATACTCCTGCTAAGACACCAATGGAATTTACTCAAACATATACTTTATTTAGAGAATTTTTAGAACAAAGAGGATATACTGCGGTGAAAAGATTTCCAATTGTTGCTAGATGGAGAGATGATTTAGATTTTAATATTGCTTCAGTTATTGGTTTTCAACCTTATGTTACAAAAGGACTTGTAGCTCCTCCTGCAGAATTAGTTGTAATTCCTCAAAACTGTTTGAGATTTGGAGATATTGATAATGTGGGATATACGGGGAGGCATGGTTCTAATTTTGTTATGATTGGTCAATTAGCATTTAAGAAACCTCAAGAATATGATCAGGCAAAATATGTAAAAGATTTAACTCAGTGGTTTACTGATGTTATGAAAATTCCAAAAGAAGAACTTCAAATTCACGAAGATGCATGGGCAGGTGGTGGTGATTGCGGTCCATCAATTGAATTTTTCTCTCGTGGTTTGGAGCTTGGAAATCAAGTATATATGTGGTATGATATGAGTGAAGCTGAGGATATTTCTGAGTTGAAGGAATTGGATCTTAAAGTTTTAGATATGGGTATGGGTCTTGAGAGATGTTGTTGGTTTTCAAAAGGTTCTGTAAACCAATATGCGGCCACAATGCCTAGGGTCTGTGACTATTTATTTGAAAAAACAGGACTTAAACCAAATTGGGATCTCTATGAGAAATTTTTACCTCATTCAGGAAATTTAAATCTAGATGAGGTAGAAAATATTGATGAAGCATGGGAAGATGTTGCAAAAAGTATTGGGGATATTTCAGTTGAAGAATTAAAAAATGAAATTGATCCTCTAGCAGGACTTTACTCTTTAGCAGATCATTCAAAAACTCTACTTTATGCTCTAAGTGATGGGGCTCTACCTTCAAATGTTAAGGGTGGATATAATCTAAGATTAGTGCTAAGACGTGCTCTTGATTTTATCTATAAGTATAGCTGGGATGTTGATTTATTTGAATTAATTAAAATGCAGGCGGAAGATGTACAGGATTTGTATCCTGAATTTGAGCAAGAATTGTCAGGTATTAAGAAAATAATTGATCATGAAATTAAAAAATTTCACGAACATAAAAGTAAAATTCAAAATACTGTTCAAAATTTAGTAAAGAAAAATAAACATCTCTCAAATGAAGATTTTGTTAAACTCTATGTCTCAGATGGTATTACTCCTGAAGATATTAAGAAAGGTTATGAGAATAAAGGACAAACAATATCTATTCCTGCAAATTTTTTCACTCTTGTTAATGAATTTTTTGAATCTCAAAAAGAATCAACTGGAAAGGCTAAAAAAAATGTATTGCTAGAATATATTGAAGGCTTACCTGAAACACAATTACTTTATTATGAAGATAGCTACAAGGAATTTTTAGATGTTGAAATTTTGAAAGAATTTGAAGTTGAAGGAAGAAATTATATTGTTTTAGATAAAACTCTTTTTTATCCTACAGGTGGTGGACAAGCAAGCGATGTTGGTATGATTGGAGACAAGAAAGTAGTTGCAGTGACTAAGATTGGCAAGATTGTTTTACATGAAGTAAAATAATTTTTAATTATTTTTTCTTAAGCATAAAACCTCTTTTTTTAAAAAAGGATAAGAATACTTCATATTGATTAGTTTCTTCAAACATTTTTTGATCACTAAATCCTTCTTTGGTGTATATTGAAATTAGATGAGAGCTAAGTAAATTTAAGTCACCATAAAACATTTCTTCAACTCTATTTAAGATGTATAATATAATTACTAAAATTGTTGTACCAACTACTCCTATAATTACATTAATTAAATTAATTACGTCATTTAAAAAAAAAATATCTGTAAATATTGCAGAAACAAATCCAAAATATAGAAGTATGTAAATTGTTCCTGTTGCAAATGAGAGTTTTCTCAAGGAGCTTATTCTATGATCTATGAGTCCTCTGATGTCTTCAAGTACTTTTTTATCTTTATTGTTATTTATTTTAATATTATCTTCTAAATTTTCAATATATCTATGAATTCTATCATATCGTGTTAATGGGATAGAATTAAACATTCTAAAAGTTGATCTAAACATAATATATTTAGATGTTTATGATTTATATATGTTATGAGTTTCTAGTATTATAATAATTTTTTATTCTTTCGTCCATGTATTCTTTTCTTCTCTCATAATCTCTATCTTCTTTTGTAAACTCTAAAGGCCCATTATAGTATCCTTCTTTTGTAATTCTTTGCTCAAATACAATAGGATACCCTTCTCTTTCTTGGTTGTTTGCAGTTGTACATCCAGAGAATATAATGGAAACAATTAAAAGTATCGATATTATATTTTTCATAGTATTCTCTCCTTTTTTTTAGCTTCTAATTCGTATTTTTTATTTATTACATCTGCATACTCTTGTCTTAAAACTTCAGATTCTAATGCTCTGTATTTTTTTCTTTCTCTCTCTTCCCAAACAAATTTTCTAATTCTTGGATTTTTTTTTGCAAATTCATAAAAAATTTCTTCAAAAAATACAATAAATGCTCCTAGTACAAAGGGCCCAAGGAGTAACCCATAGATACCAAAGAGTTCAATACCTCCTAAAATACTAATTAAAATAATTACTGGTCCGACTCTAGTCTTTCCGGAAATAAGATGCGGCAGAAGAATATTATCAATTGAAGAGATTATAATTCCAAGTACGATTACGAGAGTTCCTATAATATAGTGTCCATGAAGAAATTCTAACCCTGCTATTGGTAACCATACTAATCCAGTTCCAACTAATGGTAAAAATGAAATAAAAAACATTAAAAATGCCCATACAAACGCATTTTCAATTCCTAGTAATAAAAAACCTATGAGTCCTATTATTGCTTGAATAAATCTAACTAAAATTTGTCCATAGATGATTCCATCAACGAGTTGTTTAAATCTATTCGAGAGAATTTTAAACTTTGTATCACCAAATACTTTTTTTAGAAATAGTATTTCAAAATTATATTCACGTGAAAAATAATAATAAAAAAATACAATTAGAAATATTTGAAAAAGGAATTGGGGTATTTGTAGTACAACACTTGTTATCATTTCTTGTGCTTTTTCTAAAAATAACTGATATTCTCCTACAAAATCAACTTCTAAATTATATTTCTCTAAAAAAAACTCATTTCCTTTTGAAAGGGAGCCTTCAACTTTTTGAGTATCAAGAGATAATATCTCATTTGAGAGCTGAACAAACATCATAAAAAAGGGGATTAGTATAAGAAAAAGAAACAAAAAAATTATTAATAATGATGTTATTGTGTGGTTTTTTACATATTTTTTAAGTCTTGAGTATATTGGATATAATATATATACTAACAAAAAAGAAAAAATTAATGGTACTAGGAAGCTCTCAATGATAAAATAGGATGTAATTAATGTTATGATAACACCAAACCCTAATGCAAGAGATTCTTTTTTCATTTCCATATGACTATTAGTATCTATAAATTTATAAATATTGCTTATTTTATGACTCTTTAGTGATACTTACTTTTATTAATTGTTTTTAATCTATTTAGTTTATGAGGTTTGAATTTGACTTAATAGCTAGATATTTTTCTTTTTTATTTTTGTTATATTTTTTTTTAAGTCCATTTTTTTTAAAACCTATTACAGATGCGTTTTATTTGATTTCTTATTATTTTCTTCAGTTAATTACTGAAGTCCAATTATTATCAGGAGAACTTTTAGTAGCTAATGAATATCGTTTTTTAATTATTGAAGCATGTATAGCTCCTAGTGCATATATGTTTATTTCTTTTGTTTTTTTAATGCTACCAATTGAATTTAGAAAAAATATAATTCTATTGCTTAAGGCATTACTTATGTTTACTTTGATAAATTTACTTAGAATTTTACTTTTGATGTGGGTTCATGTACAATTTGGAGTGGAGACATTTGAGACATTTCACTTTATCTTCTATGAAGGAATTTCTGGAATATTAACAGCAGGAATTATTATTTATTATTTGAAAAAAGAACATAAAAAAAAAACTTATCCTCTGATTACTGATGTATTGACTTTGATTAAAGAGATTCGAAA
>CAKZOW010000059.1 GCA_937138345.1 uncultured archaeon
CCTGGTGTAACCCCAGGCCATCAAATTCCACGGCGCCTTTCTGCTGTCTAGCAGACGTCCCTCCATCGCCGCGCGATTGCCGCCCCAGTTTGGAGTGAAATCTCCGCTGAGGAAATCAACCGGGGCAATTATCTCATCAGGATGACGTATTGTATAAAGCCAGTTACTACAGACCATACAATCCGGGTTTAACTGATGAACCGCATCAGCATACCTGGTAACATAACGGATGAATAGATCACGATGAAATTTCAACCATTCATTCCAATGCTGGCCTTCGGCGCTCGCCGGAATATCTTTAATGCCGGTTCGGTTGGTAAATTCATTCCGGCAGCGGTCACACCAGCAAATTTGCGCACCCCAGTTATCCCCGTCAATCCAAAATCCATCAACATCATAATTGCTGACGACTTCCAGCAACTGAGGAATCATCAATTTATCGACATAATCGCTCAGCAGACAGGTTGTACGTTTATTTTTTTCGCCATTGCTGTCAATACAAGCCCAGTCAGGATGTTCCCTGACTGCCAGTTCGTCAACTATACCTGAATAGTGCATCCCAAGTTTAATGCCAAGTTTTCTGGTAACATTACGGTATATCCGCAAACTGTCCTTGACAATCCCCGGAGAAGGCGTACCGACTGATGTTGGCCAGGATGTGTAGCCAGGATGTCCCTTGCAGTCGCATTGAATCCAGTCAGGCATGATTTCCCGCAAACGTTCTTCAAGGTGCTCCTCTGTCAATTCCGCCCCGAGGGCCCGGTCGGTCTCAGTTGCGTGAAGGTCGTAATGAATCCCAAAAAAAGCGTTTCTATGCCAATTGTTTTTTGTGTTATTCATATAAAATAAAAATCTTATTCCATTGTTAAACGGTTCAACTTTTCCTATTATACTATACTTAATAAGTCAAAGCAAGTCGTTTTATTAAAATATTGACCCGGTCAACATTATTTTCTAAAAATGACCAATTGTACCTTGTAATCCCAATTAATTATATTTATAGTAAAGAGACATAACTGCAATAATCAATAACAAGCGATGTAATAATGAAAGAATCAAAAACAACCCGGGTAACTGACTTTCTCCTTGACCAAATAAAATCAGGGAAAGTCAAATGTGGTGACCGCATTCTTTCAGAGTATCGTTTAGCTGATAAATTCAATATTCACAAAAGCACCGCAAACAGAGCGGTGGCCAGCCTGGTAGAAAAAGGCATTCTCAAACGCTGCCGTGGAGGCGCGGGGACTATCGTCGCGGCTCAATCATCTTACCCCGTCGGAAATATCGGTTTTTTGTTGACAATCGGCCGGATATCATTTTCGGCTCATTTGTTGAACGGGGCTCAAAGCGCGGCTTATGATCGCAAATATGCCTTACACTATCTACAATGGCCGCCTCAGGATGAAATGAATTTTTTCTGGCCCGCAATCGCAAATTCAAAGCTTGATGGTTTGATTGTTAATGTGCATGGTAAAGATGTACTTGATGTAGATGAAGACGCAATGCTTGCTGATCTTAAAGCTGAAGCTCTTAGATCATTCCACTTATCAATTGGAATTGAATACTATACAAAAGAGAACATGCCTCACTTTGTTGGTCAAGCTGCGAGAGACTCACTTGGTCTTGGTGTGGGTATTGCATACCCTGCTGCTGAGACAATTAAACAGTTAGTCTCAAAGGCGAATGCTCAAGGTAGTGGAGTTGCAATGACTCTTCCTGAAGAGCTACGCCCTGCTGGTTTAGCGGTTGCTGCCGCTCCAGTTGCTGCTGCGACTACTGAGTCTGCGGAAGCTAATGAAGGTAAAAAAGAAGAAGAGGCTGCACCAGCTGATGCTGCTGCAGGTCTTGGTGATCTTTTTTAATTAAGCAAAAAAACAAAACTTATGTAGTTGAAGGTCTACTCAAAAATCTTCAAACAAAAAAACATTGTTTCAATCAAAATTAAAATGGAATATGTGAAGCACTGCTTCACTATGCCATTTTGAGTTTAAACTGAGTGGAACGATAATTTAAACGAAAAATGGAATATATTTATGCTGTTATGCTATTAAACAAAGCTGGAAAAGACGTTTCCGAAGATAACATCGTAGCTGTTTTAAAAGCTGCTGGTGTTGAAGCTGATGCTGCTAAAGCAAAATCAGTTGTTGCTGCTCTAGAAGGAGTAGATATTGAACAAGTTATTGCTGAATCTTCAGTTGCTGTTGCTGCTCCTGCAGCTGCTGCACCTGCTGCTGATTCAGGTGCTGCTGCACCTGCTAAAGAAGAGAAAAAAGAAGAAGCTGCACCAGCTGCTGATGCTGCTGCAGGTCTTGGATCCCTTTTTTAATTTTCTTAATTTTTTTTATTATACACACTAAAAATGGATACAGAGGCAATTCGAGCTGAATTGAAGGACGTGCAAACAAAAATTAAAGACTTAAAATCATCTTTTTCTACAAAAAGAGATTCTAAAGAAGAATTTTTCGCACAAGGAGAACAATATTCTGAAGAAATTAATACACTTTATGATGAAGTGAAAGAGATTGAAAAAGAAAACAATCTTGATAAAATTAATGAAGAATTAGATGCTAAAAAGGCACAACATGAAGAATTAAAAGCTCAACTTGAAGAAGCTGAGAAAAAGTTCAAAAATGTTAAACCTGATGTTTCTACAAAAAAACCAGTTGTTAAAACTATTTCTGTAGAAAAAGCAAAAAAGGAATTACAATCACTTGATTTAAAACTTCAAACTCAGGTTTTAAGTTTAGATAAAGAATCAGAAATTTCAAAGAAAATTGTTCAACTAAAAGAAATTATTGAGCAGAATGAAGGAGTAGAAACTTCATCTGAAGAAGATTCAGAATATAAAACTCTTAGAAGAGATTACAATGCTCTTAGAAGAAAATTCAACAATGTTGAGAAAAAAATTAGATCTTTTTACAAACAAATTCGTCTGATTTCAAAAGAGAAGAAAAAAAGATATAAAAGAATTGATGAACTAAGAGCTCTTAGAAAACAAGTCTTTGAAAACTTTAAATCTCAAAAAGAAGAATATTCAGAAGTTGGTAAAGATCTAAAAGATTTATTCAAAAAAGAATCTGAATTATTAGAACAATTAGGAGAATCTCCTAGAAGACCATCAAGACCTAAGAGAAAACAAGCTCCAGGTATTGATTCAAAAGAACTTAAGAAAAAACAAAAAGAAGTTGAGGAATCCTTCCTTAAAGGTGGAAAACTTACAACTGATGATCTCTTAATGTTCCAACGTAAGTAAAACTTGCGTTGTTCATAAATCTCAGATTTATGTTATAGGGAAATAACTTTGTTATTTTCTTTTTATTTCTAAATTAGTACTTCTTTACTTAATACAAAATTTTATAAGTGTCTTTATAAATAACTATATAGATGTTAACGGCTTTTGGACTTTTTCTTATACTCTGTATTGTTGGTTATTTTATTTATGCAAGTTTTTCTTTTCAGACATTTTTATACAAAAAAAGACTTCAAACTACTTTAAAACAAGGACTTTTACAATCTGTTAAAGGAGAATTTATTTCTGAGGGTTATTTTGCAATTTCTCATAGGTTTGTAACTCCTATTGAGCATAAAACTTATTTCCAAAGACATAGGGCTTCTTTTACTAAGTGTCATAATATTATTAGATTTAAAACACCTGATGCTCATTGGGAATTATTTTTTCATTTAGTTAAGGATGGTTCTGTGTTTAGTGAACAGATGTCTCTTAGGGTATTTCCAATTAAGAAAAGAATTAAATCTGAGGGTAATGTTGAGAAAAATTATTCAAGGCTCAATATTTTTACAAATAATAGATATTTAACTCAAGTCCTTGAGCATACTGAGACAAAGGATTATTTGAAGTGGTTAATTAGACATAATGAAGATATTTTACTCATCTCTCATAATAATTTGCATTTCAAAGCATTTATTGATACCAAGAAATTATCTGTAAAAAGAACTATGGATATGATTAAAGCAATGAATGTAATTAGATCAAAGATCTTTAAGGATGATGTATTAGAATACTGATATGGGTAGTAGGACTTTGCCTGTGAGGAGGAGTTTTGTTAAATATGACATTTTTATAATATTTTCATAACTTTTATAAATACCTTTTTACTATATATTCTATTGAGTGATGCTCAGTATAGTTCTTATGTTTAAATATAAAATATTTAAGTATTATACTCAAAAATAGTTTTTTCTATTTTTGGCTATATTGTGCTCTTTTTCTAAAATTTAATTTAAAGAGCAAAATATTTCTAAAAACTAAAATTATACGAAATAGCATAACTACATTCTTATTATATAAAGATGGTCAAAATATTAGACGAAATATTAAAAGAATTACCACAAGATAAAATATCTTCTGTGGAATTTGAAGCTGCAAATATTGTAGTGTATACAACAAGTAGAGATTTTCTTTTTTCAGGGAGAGCTCTTATTAGAGAAATTGTTTCTAGATTTAAAAAAAGAATTGAACTCAGAGCAGATAATACTTTACTTAAAACTCAAGAAGAGACTAAGGAAATTGTATCAAAACTCCTTCCTGAGGTAACTATTGGAGAATTTAAATTTGATACAGCAAGATCCGTTCTAATTTTAGAAGTAGATAATGTTGGTGCGGCTGTTGGAAAAGCAGGTGCAAATTTAAAAGAAATTCAAAAACATACTCACTGGACTGTTGAAGTGAGAAGGATTCCTCCTCTGAGATCAAAAACAGTTGATGCTATGAGGGCAGTAGAATTTCAAGAAACAGAATATAGAAGAAAATTCCTCAATAGAGTAGGTAAAAGAATCTATGGTGGTTGGTCTAAAGGTAAAATTAAAGGTTGGGCAAGAGTTACTATGCTTGGTGCTGCAAATCAAATTGGAAGATCTGCAGTTTATTTACAAACTACTGAATCAAGAATTTTATTTGATTGTGGTATTGATCCATCTCAACCATTTGGGGATACGGAGGTTTTTCCACTTTTAGACTCTCCAGATTTTAAATTAGAAGATATTGATGCTATTGTTTTATCTCACGCACACATGGATCACTGTGGTCTTTTACCTTATCTCTATAAGTCCGGATATAAGGGTCCTATTTACTGTACTGAGCCTTCAAGAGATTTAATGGCATTATCTCAATTAGATTATATTAAAATTATGCAATCAAATCCAGGAGTTAATGCAATTTACAAAGCAGAAGATGTTCGTGAAATGATTAAACATGTAATTCCTATTGGATTAAATGAGGTTACAGATATTACTCCTGATGTAAGGCTTACTTTCTATAATGCTGGTCATATTTTAGGTTCAGCATTTTGTCATGTAAATATTGGTAATGGAGTTCACAATTTTATGTATACTGGAGATTTCAACTTCTCCTCAAAACAACAACTATTTAATAGGGCAGATACTGTATTTCCAAGATTGGAATCTCTTATGATGGAGAATACAAATACTGGACCAAAAGATTATGCTATGCCTAGGGAGGAAGCAGAGGAAGAGTTCTTAAAAATTATTTTAGATGCTTATGTTAAAAAAGGTAAAGTTTTAATTCCTGTTTTTGGTATTGGTCGTGCACAAGAGATGCTTTTAACAATTGAGAAATTAATTAAAGAGGAGAGATTGCCTGAAGATTTAAGAGTATTTTTTGATGGTATGGTTGGGGAAGTTAATGCAATTCACACAGCATATCCCGAATTTTTACATAGGAATCTTAGATCGAGAATTCTTAAAGGTGACAATCCTTTCTTAGGGAACAATTTTAAATCTGTTGATTCAAGAGCACATAGGGAAGAAATTATTGGATCACAAGAACACGCAATTGTTTTAGCGACTTCAGGTATGCTTAATGGGGGAACTTCAGTTGAGTATTTCAAGAATTTTGCTCCTGATGAAAAAAATGCTATTTGTTTTGTAGGTTATCAAGCTAATGGTACTTTAGGAAGAAAAGTTAAAGATGGTGAGAAAACAATTCTTTTAGGGAACTCAGGATCAGAAGATGATAGGGTTAGTGTTAATTTACAAGTTCATGCAATGAAGGGGGCTTTTTCAGCTCACTCTGATGTTGGTATGACTAAAAAATTTTTAGCGAATCTTTCAGTTAAACCTAGAAAGTTAATTTTAAACCATGGGGAAAAATCAAAAATTGCTTCATTTGCAGAGACTTCAAAGAAAATTATTCCAGAAGTTAAAGTTTATACTCCAGATAATTTAGAATCAATTAGATTATTATAATTTCTTTACCTTTTACACTTTTTTTCTTTTCTTTTTCTATGTATATATATAGGTCTTATTTTTTTAGGTAATTTTGACTAATTATTACCTATATATGTATGATCTTTTTTTGACAAAATTTTTGTTATTAATTATTTATTATTCCATTTCTCATTACATTCCTCTATATAGTATAGTATTTCTTGATTTTTTTAGATGAACATTATTTATTATTTGAAATTATAGTATTGTTTTTTAGGATTTTGGGAACTATATTGGAGATGTTAAGTTATTTTTCACTTATTTTTGTTATTTATTGGTTTGTTTTAAGTTATTTTTTCTATTTTTTTCTTATTTTTATGATTTTTAGAAGTATTTTTTGCTTATGTTTTGAGCCAGTTTTTGGATGATTTGGAGATTTTTTGAAAAGTTGCGATTTCTTTTTTAAATCTTGCTATGCTTAAGGCCACACATGAGCGAAATCTTTATAAGGGGATTACGGTTAATCTATATTATCGTCAAAGGCGAGGTGAAAACCTAGTCATTGAAATATGCAGCTCCTGAAAATTTCGGGGGTGAAGAACTGAGTTGCTTTATGCAACAATGAGGTTAAATACAATATTATCTTGTCCTAAGATTTTTATAAATCTTAGGATTCTGTAGTGTTCAACGCACTACAGATACTTTCTGAAATAATCTATTATGTGGATGACTTGGCTTGAGAAGCGATGAAGGGCGTGGTAAGCTGCGATAATCTTTGGGTAGGAGCATACTTCCTTTGAACCAGAGGTTCCTGAATTGGACTTCCTAACGATTCGCAAGACGAAGGCATCACTCGGGGAACTGAAACATCTTAGTACCCGATGGAAAAGAAATCAAATGAGATTTTGTGAGTAAGGGCGACTGAAAGCAAAACAGGCCAAACTGAATCATTTGCAGTAATGCATCTGAGATGTGGTGTTGGAGCCAATTATGACCCAAGAGACATTGACAAATGTTCTGGAAAGTTCAACTTTAAAGGGTGATAGTCCCGTAGTTGTTGATCTCTTGGCTCTTTTGGAATTCCAGAGTAGCGTTTATTGGAAATTGAGCGTGAATATGGGGGACACTGACCTCTAAGCCTAAATATAACTCAAGACCGATAGTGTACTAGTACCGTGAGGGAACGTTGAAAAGTATTCTTAAAAGGAATGTGAAAAGATCTGAAACATAATAGAGATAGGATGATGCAGCGCTTAGGTGTTGCATCGTACGTTCTGAATAACGGGCCAGGGAGTTTATTTTAATGGCGAGACGAAAGTCGAAGCGAAAGCAAATCACCGCAAGTTTTGAGGGTGAGGGTGTTAACTGCGCCTAAGTCATTGGGATATAACCCGAAAGGTGTTGATCTATGCCTGTGCAGGCTGAAGCGACAGTAAGATGTCGTGGAGGGCCGAAGCAGTCTCGCGTCTATTGAGTTGTATGACATGGGTATAGGGGTGAAAAGCCAATCGAAACACCTGATAGCTGGTTCCAGTCAAAATTGGCCTTAGTCAAGCCTCTTCGGAGATGGTTGTTAGGGTAGAGCTACGGATAAGTGTTTTGGGGCGGCCTTGCTGCTTCATGCATTTGTCCAACTCCGAATCTAGTAACATCGTAGATGAAGGGAAACGGGATTGCGCGGGGTAAACTTGCAATCCGTGAGGGGAACAACCCAGACTACAGTTAAGGCCCCTAAATGCTAATTAAGTGATAAAGGGTAAAAGGTGTATGTATTCGAAGACAAAGAGGAGGTTTGCTTAGAAGCAGCAATCCCTTAAAGAGTGCGTAACAGCTCACTCTTCGAGAGTACGTGCCCTGAAAATAATCGGGTCTAAATTAGCTGCCGATACTGTGGTTCACACCTACGTGGTGTGTAAGGTAGACTGGTGATGTGCGAGGGTAGAAGCAAGTTTTCAAGAGTTTGTGGACCTCGTAGGTATAAGAATCCTGGCGGTAGTAGGAAATGAGCGGTGTGAGAGTCACCGTGGACGAAAGGGCAAGGGTTCCTTCTCACTGTAAATCAGAGAAGGGTTAGTCATTCCTAATTTTCATCCTAATTGGATTTGAAGAGAAAGGGAAGCAGGTTAATATTCCTGCACTATTTAGATAGAGATGGTGACACAAGTACATTTTGAGACGCTTCCAGTTAGCTGTTGCTAAACTTGTTTAGTTCAAATGTTATACGACTATGGAGTGTGGTAATCACGAGAAGTAGTTGAAAACATGATGATTCAATAATGGCAAGACTTGGAGTCTTTGAAAATCAAATTGTATCGATTCTAAATAAATGTACCCACAACCGGCACAGGTGCCCCTAGGTGATAAGCCTAAGTCCTGAAAGGATAATCTTCGTAAGGGAATTCGGCCAATTAGCCACTTGTCTTCGGTATAAGTGGTCCCTAAACTGTTGAATTTTAATAAGACAATTTTAGGGTGCAATTACAAATGCGGTCCGACTGTTTAACTAAAACATAGGGAACTGCTAGTCAGTAATGATGTGTATAGTTCCTGAAGTCTGCCCACTGCCAGCAACTAAAACTGCTTTTCAAGGCGGCCAAGGTCTGGTAAAGGGCGGGGATAACTATGATCCTCTTAAGGTAGCGAAATGCCTTGCCGTTTAAATGACGGCTTGCATGAATGGCGTAACGAGATCGCAACTGTCCCTACGAAGAACCTTCTGAATACACTATCCCGGTGCAAAAGCCGGGGACTCCAAGTGGGAAGTAAAGACCCCGTTGAACTTTACTGCAGCCTGCTATTGTGGTCAATTTTACAACATAACAAGGAGCTTCGGCAAAAAGGTAGAACTTGTTGTTGTGAAGTTGGCTGCTTATCTCTTTTAGGGAAACAGTAGTTGGTGGGCAGTTTGGCTGGGGTGGCACCCTGTTGAAAAGATATCAACAGGGCCCAATGGTCGGCTCAGACGGTTTAGAAATCCGTCGTAGAGTGTAAGGGCAAAAGCCGGCTTTATTCTGATTACCACAATGCTAATCGGAATTAGGAAACTATGGCCTAACGATCTGCAGTATGCTTCTTAGTGAGGCTCTGCATTGACAGAAAAGTTACCACGGGGATAACAGAGTTGTCGCTCCCGAGAGTTCATATCGACGGAGCGGTTTGCTACATCGATGTCGGCTCATCCTAACCTGGTAGTGCAGCAGCTACCAAAGGTGGGGGTGTTCACCCATTAAAAGGGTTCGTGAGCTGGGTTCACAACGCTGTGAGGCAGTTGGTATAATATCTGCTTGGAGTGTAAGTATCTGCGAGAAAGAGTGATTTAGTACGAAAGGAACGGTCTCTCGTGGCCACTGGTGAATCTGTTGTCTATATAGGCATGCAGAGCAGCTACGCCATCGAGGATAAAGGCTGAAAGCATCTAAGCCTGAAACCTCCCTCTAAAAAAGATACATTGACCTCTCGTAAAAGACGAGTTTGATAGGATTGGGGTGTAATATGGAAGCTTCGGCGACCATTTTAGCCTGCAATTACTAACGGTTTTTAAGATATGTAAAGATAATATTGTATTTAACCTTGTATAGTTCGAGTCATTGACGATTCAATTTTTTTAAATTTTATTTCTATAATAACAAATTATGTAAATGTGTTTTTATTACATTCATGTGATGTTTCAAAACATTTATAAATGCTATAAAATTTAATATATTTACATGGGGACGTAGCTCAGTCCGGTAGAGCACCGCCCTTGCAAGGCGGGGGCCTCGGGTTCAAATCCCGACGTCTCCATAGTTTACGATGGAATGCAAACCATCACTTTTTCTGATATTTAATAACAAGTAATGAAGTTATTTTATTTATACAAAATTATATAAAAATAATATATTATATTTTTCTTATGTTAACCATAAGTTCTGCATTAATAATAACTGCAATAAGAAGATATTCCTTCAGAAAAGAGCCAAAACTGTATCTAGATTTCCTGGTTTTTGGGGATTTCCAGGTGGAAAAAATGATTTAGGAGAAACTCCAGAAATTGCTTGTGTTAGGGAAGTAAAAGAAGAAATTAATTTAGACTTTCAAATATTAACCCTATTTCATCATAATATTGATGATTCTGGCCAGGTGTATTCTTATTTAGGAAAAGAGTCAGGTGTCATCAATCTTCAAGAATAAGAAGTTGAAAAGGCAGATTTCTTCTCTTATTCTGAAGCAATAGAACTTCCTCTTGCTTTTTCATATACGAAAATTGTTTTAGAAAAATTAAAAAATGAACATTTAATTGATTAGATTTGTTTAAAATTCCAATAAAATGATTTTTAATTCACACTTTTGATTTATTTAATAAAGTTACTTTCAATATTAATATATGATAAAATTAAATGTTCCTTTAGAATTACAAGATCCAAAGAGTAGTGATTGTGGAATAAAATGTATTGAGATGATTTCAAAATATTATAATAGACCAGAATTACTTAAAAGTTTGGAAGATATTGAAAGAAATGAAGAAGGAGATATTTACTTGGATGTTATTGGTAGTTTTTTAGAGAAAAATGGTTTTTCAACACAGATGATATTTTTTGCTCCTTATTATTTTACTTTAGATGATAGAAATATGTCTCAGGAAAATTTAAAATTATTCTTCAAAAAATCAATCTCAAAAAGTCCTACTGAAAATTCATGGATGAAATCTTTTTTGACCTATATGGAATTAGGAGGAAATATATTAATAGATATTCCTAAGAGAAAAACAATTGAACAAGCTCTACTAAAAAAATCTTTAATAATTACTCATTCAACAACACGCTTTTTTTATAAAAATAATACTCCTTTTATCAACTTTCATTTTGTATTAACAACAGGTATTGATTCTAATAATGTTTTCATTAATGATCCTGGTGAGGGCTCTTATTCAATGAATTATGAGGAATATTTATATTCTTTTTATTCAGTTATGCTAAATGGTTTTAGTGCAGGTAGTTTGCTATTAGTGTCACCAAAAGATTAATTATTTGTTGATTATTGTAAGTTATATGCAAGAATAACTAAACAAATTGGTAATAGGTAGTAATAATAATTAGAATAAAAGTAATAATTAAATTAATTTTTTAATCATAATCATATCGATATGTGATTCCTTCAATTACAAATTCTTCTATCTCTAGAGGCATGTCTCTAAATTCTACAGTATTTACTCCATTTCTAAGGTATGGGATAATTGATTGTATTTCATTTCTTTCTAAAGATAATCTTCTTTTATTAATTTCTAATTCGATTGTAGACTTATCAAAATCTCCATACATAATTACATCGTAAATCTCTGAAAAGTCTTCAATATTGAACTTATAGGTATCTTGATCATTGAAATAAGTTTTAACTAAAGAATATCCTAATGTATAATATCCTTGAGTTTCTAAAACCAATGAATTAATTTCATTTTCTCCTTTTAGGATATTTTTAGAAATATTAAATGTCATTCTATTGTATCTAGAAATACAATCGGGGTTTTGATTTCCAATAATGTAGTCATTAACTTTTACTTTAATTGCTGGAGATGAACCACTATTTTCTTCACATGATACAACTAATTGGACTAATAATTCATCAAGATATCTTTGTTCATTAACTTCGAAACTAAATTCTTTTATTTTTTCATTATCATCTTGACTAACTTCAATTACTCTGAAATCTTTTAATTCTACTTTATTCCAACTAAAGAGATTATACCATGCTGGTTTTACTAGTTCTACTGACATTGTGAATGTATCATTTTCGGGTAGGTCTCTAATTACAATTGGAAAGTATCCTTCTGAAGGTACTTGTGCAACTTCTTTTCCATTAATTTTAATAACTAAATTTTCATCTCCCGAGAGTTGATTTGAACTTGCGTATAGTTGTAATTCTTTTACATTTTCTCTATTTGTTGTAACAACTCTAATATCTGCAGAATTTTTTTTAAACATATTTGATCTAAGTTCAACTCTTTGTGTACTAAAGAGAGTAGTATACTCTTCTTTTGACCCTAGTTCGATATTGGGAAAGTTTTGGGTTATTCTTTGCTCTCTTCCTAGCTCAAATTCTTCTAGATAAAAAAGATAATTTTCTTCAGGATATTCACTATCTATATAATTTGATCTTTCATCAAGATATTTATCTTTCTGAGAAAATGAAATAGGATTGTCAGAGAGAATCCCTCCAAGTAATAATATCATTGCAAATGCAATTATTCCAATTCCTAGTTCCTTAGTTCCTTTTTTTGTTTTCATTTTGCTTTGAAGTTAAGTGTTTGTTTGAATTTAGCTAAGAATTCACTTGTATCTTTACTTAGCCTAATAATTGCTTCTTTTTTTTCGTCTGCAATATATTTGCTGTATACTTTATCTAGAAATTCCGCGAGAGGGCCTTTTGGTCTTTGCCCCATTCCTCCTGTTTCTAAATATGTATTGATTACTATTGATGCTGATCCTTCTACTAAATTATGTGTTCCACTTTCATCTTCAATAGTTACTTCTTTACCAGCCATTTTCAATTCAAATGTCATATGCAATGTATAATAATCATTAAATTCTAATTCGGCAGTGTAGTTTCCTTTAATTTCTTTTTTACCTCCTTTACTTTTTTCTTCAAGTTCTTTTTCTGTTACATCGTAGTGTTTAAAATCTTCAAGATATGATTTAATGTAAGAATATGTTGTAACAAAATCAAAGAGTCCTTCATAGGTGAGTTTTTTCTCAGAAGTAATTGAATCTTTTCCCATTTCTAGAATTTAATTAAAAAATAGATTTATAAGTTTTAGTAGTCATTATCTCGTAATTTCTAACGGTAATTTTTTTATTTTGTTCCTTATTTATTGTTGGTGTTTGTAGAGTTACTAAGTTTTTTAAAGAATATTTCCTTTACGTTCTCTATGATTAAAAAATCAACGAAAGTTGTGGCTACAATTGGGCCTGCATCAGATTCAAAGGAAGTTTTAACAAAACTATATGCATCAGGAATGGATGTTGCAAGATTAAATTTTTCGCATGGTAGTTACGAGTATTTTGATACTTTAATTTCTACTATTAGGGAAGTTAGTGATGAATTAACTATTTTACTTGATACAAAAGGACCAGAAATTAGAACAGGTACTATGAAAGATGGTGGTTGTACTTTAGAAGATGGTCAAACTCTTGAGGTAACAATGGATGAAGTAGAAGGAGATATGTCTATATTAACTATTCATTATAAAAAACTCAATGAATTAGAAGTGGGAACTAAAGTTCTTATTGATGATGGTCTTTTAGAATTAGAAGTTATTGAGAAAAAAGAGAAAGGAGCTTTATTAAAAGTACTCAATGGAGGGCTTTTAGAGTCAAAGAAAACAGTTTCACTTCAAGGGCATGTTGCAGAACTTGATTTTATTTCACCAAAAGATAAAGAAGATATTTTATATGGAATTAAACAAGATGTTGATGTTGTTGCAGCTTCCTTTGTGAGATCACCTCAAGACCTTAAAGAGCTCAGAGAACTTTTAAATTCAAATGGTGGAGAACATATTTTAATTATCTCAAAAATCGAGCACCCTCTAGCAGTTGAAAATATTGATGAAATTATCGAGCTCTCGGATGGTATTATGGTTGCAAGAGGAGATTTAGGAGTTGAAGTTCCTCTTTACAAAGTACCAGAGATTCAGGAACAAATTATTAGAAAATGTAATTTAAAAGGAAAACCAGTTATTGTTGCAACTCAGATGCTTGAGAGTATGAAGTCAAATCCAAGACCTACAAGAGCTGAGGTTAATGATGTGGCTCAAGCAATTATGCAAGGAAGTGATGCAGTAATGCTCTCAGGTGAAACAGCATCAGGAAAATATCCAGTACAAGCAGTCAAAATGATGAGCCAGATTGCAAATAATTATGACCCTATTGTTATTGAGAAAGCACATGTGAGAAATAAACATTACTTTGCTGGATTTAAACATTCAATTTCTACATTTATTACAAAATCTGCATATGAGGCGTCATACAATTTACCTGTGAGTGCTCTTTTGATTCCAACTGAGAGTGGTTTTTCAGCTCGTCAAGTTTCTAAATTTAGACCAGGTTGTCCAATTTATGCTCTAGCATATTCAAAGAGAATAATGAGACAATTAAATTTATCTTGGGGTGTTAATCCAATATTAAATGACGATACATCTACTCAACCAAAAGAGCTAATTCATCATTCAATTGTTAAATGTTATAATGATAAATTAATTTCAAAAGAAGATAAGGTAGTAGTTACTGCAGGACATATCTTAAGAGATTCAGGTCATTCAAACATTTTAGAAGTGTTTAATGTAAAAGATGTTTTAGATAGTGTTAAGTAATTAAACACTGTTAAGTCTTTGATGTCATAAATCTTTGATTTATGAACATGTTTAATGTAAAAGATGTTTTAGATAGTGTTAAGTAATTAAACACTGTTAAGTCTTTGATGTCAATGTTCATTTATGTATTTTTTACAAGAATGCAAGTGTCTGGCATCAAAATTTTTTTATTTATGTTTGATTAAAATCTATATGCTTTTAACCATATTCAACACTTATATCATAAATTCTTGATGGCTTAAATCACTTCAGTGATTTAACCATGTACGGTCCTTCAAGTTCATATCCTAGTTTTCTATAAAATCCTCTAACACCTACTCCTGAGATAATTACCATTTTTTCGTATCCTTGTTCTTTTGCTAGTTCTTCTGCTTTTTTTACCAGTTTTGTTCCCCATCCTTTGTGTTGTACTGAGTTTTGTTGATTTACATTTCCATGAGCTGATGCAACAGGAACTGTTGTTCCATATATGTGAAGTTCTCTAATTAAAGCAGTTTTTTCAGTTATCTCTGGCATAAGTCCTGATTGTTTTGGATATCTTAATCTAATAAATCCAATCATAGTATCTTTTTCATCAGCTACATCAATGAAAAGATCTTTTCCTTCAGATGAATCAAACTCTTCTACTTTAATATCAAAGTTTCCAAGCTCATATCCTTGCATTTGTCTGAGTCCAACTTCTCTTGCTCTAATGTCTCTTGATTCAACTCCTAGTTCACTCATTTTATTTTCAACAAATTGTCTTAAATTTGAATTTGAAACACCATCTTCAATTACTGTTGTAGGAATATCTCTTTGAACTCTCATTACTCTTACATATCTAGGGAACTCTGGGTATGACTTTGCAATAATTTCAGCTGCTTTTTGTGTTGATATTGGATCGAATTTTCCTAATTTATACATGTTAAATAATGGTGTTCCATTTACAACAAGACAAGGGTAGATTTTAAGCATATCTGGTCTGTATTCCTTGAAGTGAAATAAATTTACTAATGATTCTTGGTCTTTTTCAAGTGTTGAAGCTGGAAGCCCAAGCATCATATGTGCATTAATTTTAAAACACATATCTTTCATTACTTGAAATGATTTTTTAGTATCATCTAAATTATGTCCTCTATTTGTTTTTTTAAGACATTCATCATCGAGTGTTTGCACTCCAACTTCAAGTCTTGTACAACCATATCTGAGCATATCTTTACAGTGTTTTTCCATTGCCCAATCTGGTTTAGTCTCAATTGTGAGTCCGATTGATTTGATGAGGGCTGTTTCGTTTTTATCAAGTTCTTCTTTAAGATTTTCTTCAGTAACTTTCTTTGCATTATCTGCTTTAATTCCAAGTATTTTCATATGGATTCTATCTTGTCTTTCCTGAGAATTAAATTCGCCTTCCATTTCAAAGAATTCATTGAATTTTTTAAAATCACAAAATCTTTTACCATCTTTTTCGTAGAAGAATTGATTTCCAAAATCATTAATTGCTTTATAGGTATAATATACAAACTCATCTCTATATTCTTGGTCAAGTGATGGAAAGGTTCCCCCCATAAAAATTAATTCTAGTTTGTCAGGATCATGTCCATTTGCTACATAATGCTCTAATCTATTAAATATTTGAAGGTATGGGTCATATAAGTTTCTAGCAGCTCTAAGTGCGGCAGGTTCTTGTCCAGTATATGATTGGGGTGTATCTCCAAAAGGACTTCCAGGACCACCAGGACAGTACATACATTTACCATGAGGGCATCCATGAGGTTTTGCAAAAAGAGCGACAACAGTTACTCCGGAGAGTTCTCTTACTGGTTTATTGTTAAGAAGAGCTACCATCTCAGCTCTATCTTCTTCAGCTGTATGTGCTAGGATATTAGCATTTTTTACAATTGCTTTGAGATTATGCTTTTTAGCAAGAGTAATTTTTAATTGATTTAATTGGGTTTTTGTTAGTGATTCTGCATTGAGAATTTCTTGAATAATTTCCTGATAAAATTTTTTTTTATTATCTTCTGACATCTAGAAAAGTTAAGATATGTTGATTTAAAAAAGAATTGATTGTTATCTAAAATCTATATTAATTGTATTATCGGAAAATAATAGTGTATCAAGCCAAACTAAATCATTTTTTGGAAATTCTTCAGGGTTTATTTTGTGGTAATTTATTGGTTTATATGTTGCAACTCCTTCTCTTTTTATAGGTCCTTCGGGTAGTTTAATTGCTATTTCTGCTTTACAGATATGACCAATAATATTCTTTGTTATAAATTTTCCTTGATATACTATTTGAAGCTCATCAATATTTAGAGATATGTTTAGATTTTCCTCAATTTCTTCTTTGAGTTCTCTTTTAATTGCATTTATTATTGTATCAAAATAAGTTTCCCCAATATCTTGTTGTTCTATTTCTCCACCAAATCCTACTAATTTATCTATGATATGTTTTGGTCCATGATCTTTTTTAAGATAATATATTTTATTTGAATGTTTATCGATGAGGTAAATTACAACTTGTTCTTCCATATATAATTTTTAATTTTATATTATATAATATTTATTACTAATCAATAAGTATTTAAAATATTGAAATTTATTATTGTTATGATTCGGGCGATAGAAAATGATTATGCAACGTTGGAAAAACTACATAAAAATTTTAATATTCCTTTTAAATTGAACGAACTTTCATTACCTTCAACTTATTTTCTTCCGCCTATTGGCGTGGAAATTGAAATTGGTTGGAAGCATGCAGTTCCCAATTACTCTTCTTGGTTTCAGGAACCTTTTAAACAATGGAGTGTAGAGAAAAAAAAGGATTTTGATGTACTAATGGATGTGGTGGATAGGAGGTATAAACCAAACATTGCCTTAGCAATTGCATCAGGAATACCTTCTGGAAAAAAAGAAGGCAGTGTATGTGATGGTTATTGTGAATTTGCATTTTCTCCTGTGTCACATTATGATATTGTTTCAAAACAAATTGATTTTCTATTTTCACAGAATATTTTACCTCAAAATAAAGATTTATCTATGCAAATAACTCTAGGGGATATGAGGGTAAATTCTAACACAGGAATTCTCTCTTTTATTCTTGAGATGCTTGGAGGTTCAACTCCCCAAAGAGTATTGTCTCCAAATTCAAATTCAAGGTTTTGGGCAAAAAAAGAATCTCAACATACTGGAGGGATTTTAGAGAGATATGCTTATGAATTGAAGGGGGGTAGTGAGTCAGCAGTAGAACTTAGAACTTTAGTTGCAAATTCATCTAGTCAAGTACATGGAGTATTGAGAACTGCCCAATTACTAGCGGCATCTATTGAACATAATGAATTAGATTCTAATTCAGAACCTTCTCTTATATGGGAATCAATTAAATCTGAAGTAATTGAATCTATTTTCATTCCTCATAATTTACATCGAAAATGGTGGTTAGATCCAGTTAAAAATAAATCTCAATGGACTGTTTTAGCTAATCTTATGGAAGACGAGTATGTAGTGGGTAATTTATGGAATTTAGTGAATTCAAAATTGACTACTTTAGAATCTTTATTATTTGAAAAATAGTTTTCTTTTTTTGATTTTTTAAAAATTAGAACAAGAAAATACATTTACTCTAAGATAATTATAAGTGCAAGAAATAAAACTTAATGTAGAATAAATGTATTTGTTAGGTCAAGCATTTGTATGCTCTCCATGTAAGTTATTAAAAAAAACTTTAATAACTTGATATAAATTATGAATTTTTAATATCTAAATTAAATAAGTTTAACATAAATCAAAGATTTATGAAAACTCATCTTAGATGAGTTTAATTTCAATATTAATTCCTGAAGGAATTTGGATTTTCATAATTTTTCTTAGAACTCTTTCGTTAATCTCAATATCGATTAATCTTTTATGAATTCTCATTTGGAATCTCTCCCAAGATGCTTTACCTTCACCATCTGGTGATTTTCTTGTTGTAACTCTTAATTTTTTAGTTGGCATTGGAATTGGTCCAGTTAAGGAGACTCCTAATTTTTCAGTGATGTCTTTAACTTCATCAACGAATTTGTTAATTTTGTTAATATCATCTCCAACTAATTTGATTCTTGCTTTTGACATTTTTGTAATTGTATAAAAAAAGTTAATTAAAAAACTTAAAATTTAAGTTCTTTTGACTTAACATCCATACATTGACCTGCAGCAACTGTTTTACCTGAGTCTCTAATAGCAAATCTTGCTAATTGAGGGATATCATCTCTTTTTTCAATTACAACTGCTTTTAATGGTTGGAATGTAACAATTGCAGCATCTCCGTTTCTAATGAAGTCAGGGTTATCTTGTACTTCAGGAGCTAATTTTTTGGAAATTGCTGTAACTCTACATGATACTTGTGCTGTGTGGATGTGGAATACAGGTGAGTAACCTACAGTAATAACTGACGGGTGGTTTAAAACCATAATTTGACCTGTAAATTCTTCAACTAATGTTGGAGGTGTTGATGTTTCACCGATAACGTCTCCTCTAGCTAAATCTCCTTTGTTAAATCCTTTTGATGAGAATCCAACGTTAAATCCAGGAATTGCTTCAGAAACTTTTTCGTGGTGCATTTCAATATCTTTAACTTCACCAGCCATACCAGTACCTGTTTTAGCAGGAACAGCAACAACTTTCATACCTGATTTTAAAATACCAGTTTCAATTTTACCTACACAAACTGAACCGATTCCTTTAATGTTATATACGTCTTGAAGAGGTAATCTTAAAGGTAAATCTGTTGGTCTGTTAATTGGTTCTGATTCATCTAGTAATCCTACTAATGTTTCACCAGTGTACCAAGGCATGTTTTCTGATTTTTTAAATACATTATCTCCAACTAATGAAGCAATTGGTAAGTATCTAACTTGTTTAAATCCTAATTTGTCAGCAAGAGCTTTAACATCAGCTGCAACTTCGTTGTATCTAGCTTCTGCGTAATCTCTCATATCCATTTTGTTTACAGCAACAACTAAATTGTCAATACCGAAAACTTTTGATAAGTAAATGTGCTCTTTTGTTTGTGCGTTAACACCGTCAGTTGAAGCTACAACTAAAACACCAATATCTGCTTGTGAAACACCAGTAATCATGTTTTTAATGAAGTCTGCGTGACCAGGAGCATCAATGATTGTGTAATCGTATTTTTCAGTTTGGAACTTTTTGTGTGAAAGGTCAATAGTAACTCCTCTTTCTCTTTCTTCAGCTAAGTTGTCCATTGTATAAGCGAACTCGAATCCAGCTTTTCCGTTTTCAGCTGCTTCTTCTTTTAACTTTCTCATAGTTTGTTCATCAACAGCTCCACCATCGAATAATAATCTACCTACTGTAGTTGATTTTCCGTGATCTACGTGTCCAATGAATACTACGTTCATGTGTGGTAATTCTTTATTTGCCATTTTTATATAAATGTATATCAGAGAGCATACTCTGTATAGTAAAAAAGAGTAGAATTTGTTTTATAAAGCTTATTATTGTATCTTTACAGTAGTTTTTAGAAATATTGTGTGTTGTTGTTATATCTGAAAGGTAGAGATTATTTTTTAGTAAATAATCTAAAGTCTTCTTCTCCTTCTAATTCTTTAATTATTCTCTCAGCAATTGCTTTTTGAGGATCTCCAATAAATGAACATCTCTCTTTCAAATTTGCAAAACTTGTAAAATCGCCTTCATCTCTTTCTTCTAAAAGATCTTTGAGGTGTTTTTTACCAATTCCAGGGATTAGTTCTAGGGAGTGTTTTCTAATTGTAATTGGTCCTGCTCTGTTGAAAAATGTTACAAATTGTTCTTCTTTTTCATCAATTAAGTCCATTAATGTAAATTTTAGTTCACTATGTGCAGATCCCGAGATGTCTTCAACTTTAAGTGTTTTTTTGATATATTGAATTTCTTCTCTTTTACCTTCTCCAATATATACTTTATCTCCATTTTTAAGCAATACTCCTTGTTTTGGCACTAGTTCTAATAATGTAAATGATGATGTTCCGATTGCTTGTGCAATTTCGTCGTCTTTAAATGATTGTTGATTATCTAGAACCACATCTAATACTATTGCATATTCTTCTTTTGGTCCTTCTTGCCTTTTTTGATTTGGATTTCTTGTGTGTGGTCTCATATTGTTTTCACCTATGTTTATATTGTGTTTTTTGTTTATAATTGTTTGTATGTTCTACAATTAGAAAAAATAAAATGAAAATTAAGCAAATTGCTTAAGTGTATCTAGAATTTGTTTTGCAGTCTCATCTACGAGAACTAATCCATCATGAGAGACAATTGATCTTAACTCAGTACCTGTTTTTGGCATGATATTTAAAATTTTGATGATGTGTTGGTCTTCAATTCTTGGAATGTCTAATGCAATTAAAGCTTCTTTTGCTTTTTCGTATTGTTCATAATCTAATTTAGCGTGTTTTTTTAGAAATTCGTTAACTTTTTCTTCTCTGTAAGTTAATTCAGTTTCTTTTTCACCTATATATTTAGAAGCTTCACTTAGGCTTACTTCTTCTTTGGATAAAATTTCGTAGTTTGTTGACATTTTGTAATTCTAAAAATAAATGATTATTTAAGAGTTTCTCTAAACTCTCACTAAGTGTACTGGATTAACAATACATGTTTTTAGTGCTTTTCCGTCTTTAATTTGTACTTTATAACATGAACCTTGGTTACCAATTACTTCACCAACTTTTCCATGAAATCTTAAACAAAATAATCCTTTTTGTTCTGGGGAGAATGCTTTAAGTAAAACTTTATCTCCTTCTTCAAATGTTTGTAGATATCTTTTTAGAGGTAATTTCCCTTTATCGGAAATTGACATCTTCATTTTATATCTTGATTTTCTTCTAAATCCACCGATTCTTTTCATTTTTGATATAAATAGATTATATCTTTTAGTAAGATATAGTCTAGCTTAGTAAAAAGAAAGGTTGTTTGCTTTAAAAAGATTATTGTTTGAACTAAGGTTTATACTACTAATTTTGTCGTGCTTTATTATTAATTATTTTCAACTAATGCTCAAATCTTCTCTTAAAATATCTAATACTTCTTTGTAGAGAGTTTTAGGAAGTCCAACAGAAATAAATCTAGTACGTCCATAACGACCTTTTGATACTATTTTAAAATTAATTAAACCTAGAACTTCAAGCTCAATAATAATGTCCGAGATACGTCTAAGTGAGAGAGTAACAATTCCGAGTTCTTTTGCAACTTTATTATAATAGTCATATACAGCACCAGTTGTAGTTGGTTCAATAATTTGAGTTTTCTTACTTGTAACAAGATTGTGTTTTTCTTTCATTGAAGTTTTAATAATTGCATAATTTACAAGTTGGAATTGTTTTGGTTGTGATTTAATAACATCGATGATCCTATTTCTCTCAGTTTTCTTATCTGCTGTATCAATATGTCCTGGGAGAACTTTATCAGATCCTTCTCTCTCAGCAATTTCTCCTGCGAAACGAAGTAATTCTAGTGCACGTCTAGCGTCACCATGTTCTCTAGCTGCATATGCTGAACATCTAGGGATTACCTCTTCATCTAATACTTCGGAGTGAAATGCCATAATTGCCCTATCTCCTAAAATATCTTGAATTTGAACAGCGTTATAAGGAAGAAAAACTAATTCTTCCTCATTAAGGGATGATTTAACTCTTGCATCTACTGTGTCCATCACAGTTAAGTCATTTGTAATTCCAACAATAGAGATTTCTGCTTGTTTTAACTCAGGATTAATTCTTGTTAAATTATAGAGAATCTCGTCTCCTGCTTTTTTAATTAATGAATCAATCTCGTCTAATACAAGTAATACTGTTCTTTTTTTTTGCTCAATTGCATCATAGAGTTCCTTATATAATTCATTAGTGGAAATACCAGTAGATGGCATCTCTCTTCCTAATTGTTTTAAAATTTCTAAAATAATCCTATATTCAGTATCTGCTACTTTTTTTAACTTACAATTAATAGAAATAACTTCTAGAGGAATTTCTCTAGTGTGGGCGATATTTGAAATCTTATTCAAAACATGATTAATACAAGTTGTTTTACCAGTACCAGTTTTTCCGTAAATAAAAAGATTTGAAGGTCTTTCTTTTCTAAGTGCTGGGGCTAAAATCTTTGCAATATCTTTAATATAATCTTCTCTGTGTTGAATTTTATCAGGATTATAATTTGATTGCAAAACAGACTTGTCATTAAAAATAGGTTTTGAGTTAATAAACTCGTCAAAAAATTCATCTAGGTCGTCTCGTTTTTTTTCCACTTGAACCCCTAAATCTGCAATTGCATGTTCCATTAGAAGTATTCACCTGTCAAGTGTATATAAAAGTTTGTGTTTACTTAGAAGTAAATGGTAGTATTGGGCTTTACAATTACAATTTCATAGGGCAAGTATAAGCCACATTCTGTAGTTAGTGTAGCGCATACCTATCATGTATACAACCTAACTTGCAAGATTTATCTAAGCAGGGATTTTCCCTTTGCACTCAAGTTGAATATTGCAACCTGCATTTATTTCGATGCTCATTTAAAATCATAGCTCCATAAATGAGGGGGTTTTCTGTATGAGGCGATTTCTCTCCTCAACTTTTTTTATGAGTGTGTGGACGTTCCTCCTTTAACGAATAAAGGTTACTTGCTGTTGCCCTATGAGAATTGTTAAGGAACGTGGGTTTATATTTATTGGGGTGTTTTTGTTAATTTTACTAAGTAGTAACTCTTTTAATACGATGAGTTTTTTTTATTCTATGGAATTTACGCATGAAGGTTTGGAAATGATTATTAATACACGGAATAGGTTAAAAAATTTCATATGTACAAAGTATTCTCCTTTAATTAATTCACCTATACTCACAGAGGAGGCTAATTTTTGTAGGTCTTATCAATTTAAATCAAATGGAAGACCTTTTACTCTTGATTATAAACCAATTGATAATAAAAAAGTTGCAATTAGTGTGTTTGATTGTTTTGGAGATAATGTAATTTCAAGACAAGTAACTCCTGCAAAATTAGATTCTTTATTATCAAAAATAACTAAGAGCATTTACTCTCATTCTAGGAGATTAAACTCAACGCCAGAAGCTGCTACAATGACAACTCAAGATTTGGAGAGAATATCTCTGTTTTTATCTACAGAACAAATAATTAACTATTGTATTGATTCAAAAGAACAGTTCACAGCCTACTTGTCACAAAATCAAGTTCAGGAATATGTACAAAATAAAAGTAAGTCATTTAGAAAAATGTATTCTCATTTAATTGAATTAAATGAATCAGCAAATATGTGATTAATTCTACTCATTTAACTTTTTCTTCACTTTCTTTTTTAAATTAATAACTATATACTTATTTATGGGAGAAAAAGCGCTTTCTATAAAAAATTTAAGAAAAATTTATGATAATAAATTTGAAGCACTTAAAGGAATTGATCTCGATATTGAACAAGGTGATTTCTTTGCACTTTTAGGTCCAAATGGAGCAGGGAAATCTACAACTATTGGTATTATTACTTCTCTTGTAAATAAAACATCAGGTCAAGTTAAAATTCATGGTGTTGATATTGATGATGATTTTTCAAAAGCTAAGACATTTGTAGGAGTAGTTCCACAAGAATTTAATATGAATTGGTTTGAGAAAGTTGAAGATATTATTTTAGTTCAAGCAGGATATTATGGAATTCCATTATCTGAGGCAAAACCTAGGTGTGAGAAACTCTTAAAACAACTTGATCTCTGGGATAAAAGAAATGATCAAGCAAGAATGCTCAGTGGTGGTATGAAGAGAAGACTTATGATTGCAAGAGCTATGATTCATAATCCAAAACTTTTGATTTTAGATGAGCCAACAGCGGGAGTTGATATTGAGCTTAGACGTTCAATGTGGGAGTTTATTAAAAAGTTAAACAAAGAAGAAGAGATTACAATTATTTTGACAACTCACTATTTAGAAGAAGCTGAAGAGCTTTGTAAAAATATTGCAATTATTAACAAAGGAGAAATTGTTGAGAATACTTCAATGAAGAAATTACTTAAAAAATTAGAAACTCAATCTGTAACCTTAGATGTTAAAGATGAATTAGATAATTTGCCTGTAATTAAAGACTTTGAGATTTCTTTAGTTGATTCTACTACAATTCAAGTTCTTCTTAAAAAAGGACAATCATTAAATGCACTTATTAAAGGCTTAGATAAGTTAAAAATTGAAGTCGATTCTATGAGAAATACTTCAAACAGGTTAGAAGAGTTATTTCTAGATATTACAAAAAGCGATAAGACTAAAAACGACATGGGAGGAGAGACAAGATGAATATTAGCAATACAATAGTTGGTGTGAGAACACTTGCAAGAAAACAAATTAAAAGAATTAATAGGATTTGGGCACAGACATTATTGCCCTCAGCAATTACATTATCATTGTATTTTGTGATTTTTGGATCTTTAATTGGACCTAGAATTGGTGATATGGGTGGATTTGATTATATGGCATTTATTGTACCTGGTTTAATTATGATGGCAATTATTACTAATTCATATTCAAATGTATCCTCAGCATTTTTTGGAGAGAAATTTGGTAAGTCAATTGAAGAGTTATTAGTCTCACCTATGCCTACATGGGCAGTTATTTTAGGATATGTTATAGGTGGATTATATAGGGGTCTTTTAGTTGGGTTAATTGTGACATTAGTTAGTTTGTTTTTTAGTAATTTAGAATTTTATAATCTCTTTGTTGTTATCTCAACAATTTTACTTACTTCTGTAGCATTTTCTCTTGCAGGGCTTTTAAATGGTATTTATGCTAAGAAATTTGATGATGTAACTATTGTTCCTACATTTGTATTAACACCTCTAACATATCTAGGTGGTGTGTTTTATTCAATTTCATTGTTACCTCCTTTTTGGCAGGCCGTATCTCAGTTAAATCCTATTTTATATATGGTAAACTTATTTAGATATGGATTTTTGGGAGTGAGTGATATTAATATTTACTTTGCATTTGCAATGTTATTTGTATTTATTGCAGTCTTTTATGGATTATGTCATAGATTACTTGATAAAGGATATGGAATGAGAAGTTAAGCTTTGCTTAACTTCTCGACAAGAACTCTTGAGAGCGTAAGCGAACAAGACACAAGAACGAGTCTGCGAGTGTCTGGTGTAACGAAGTGAGTGTCTAGTATGAGGAGTTGATTATATCAACTTCTCGACAAGAACCTTTTTGAGCTTTTCTCATAAAGTGCAAGAACTCTTGAGAACGTTAGTGAACAAGATGCAAGAACGCAGTGCCTAGTGTAAATGTGGTAGGTGTCTGGCATGTTGATTTAGCTATCTTTAAGCTCAGGAATTGGTTTATGTAATCCAAGTTTTTCCCACCAACTTAAAACAAGTTTTTTTTCATATTTTTGTAAGAAATCATTATAATTTTTTTCAAAAATAGATTTTATTTCATTTGCTTTAAAATTTTTAACTGCTCTTTCTAATTCCTTTCTTCTAATTAAGAATTTTCCAGAATTCATAATTAATTTTATATCATTTTTATCTTTATCACTATATCTAGAAATCTTACTTATTAATATATGATATGGAGATAATGTCCACAACTTAAGATGTTTCCTTTTATTCCTTTCTCTTTTTAGTGGTTTTACATATCTCATATAATTATCAGGTAGGTTTATTTTTTCCAAAGTATTACCATACATGAGATCTAAAGTTATTCCTTTTTCCTTTGCTAAAGGAATTCCAATTTCAGAAATTATTCTATAACTACTTGAGTCATTAATTAGAAGGTCAATATCAGGACTATTTTCCCTTAGCGAATGTAATACAAAAAAGCAACCTCCTAGAATTGTTGCACTTATTTGAATATCATTGTATTTTTCATGTATCTTGTAATCTAATTCTTGAAAGAAATTTAACATAAATTCTCTATCTCCTTGCATAAATATCTTTAGACACCTGTGTTTATAATAATTTTTAATTTTGTGAATCTCTAATTATGGAGGTTAAAGGTTCAAATGATTTTTTTCTTTCAAGTAATTGCCCCTCATTTTTATCTTTTTTTAAATTATCACATACCTCAAATAAAGAATTAATATAATTCTCCCTATCTCCAAATTTAACTAAATTATACCTATTCTCAAGAAGAACTTTGTCCATTATTGCCCTTCCAGTTCTTTTGTTTCCATCTTCAAAAGGTTGAACATAATAAATACCTCCTTGTGCTATAGCTGCCCTTTCTTCAACAGTTAGACTATTGTCATTAATTAAGTAGATTAATCTATTCATTACGGGAGTAATTAACTCAGGATTTAAAGATGCAGCACCTCTATTAGTAACATTTACTGGAAAAGCCCGATAATTTTGTTGGCAAGGTATATTTCTAACTAGTGAATTAGTAACCATTAGTTCTTTTTCAGATATTTCTCGTTCAAAACAATCTTCAAGTAAATATTGATATGCAGAAGTTAGATTTTCTAAAGTTTGAGTCCCATAGCTATTAGTAGTATCTTCAAAAGAAACTCCTTCTTTAATAGAGTCTAATAATTTTAATACATTTTTTATTGGCATGCACCCAGTTATATTCATAAAATATCTAAGATTCCTATATTTATAAAGATATCTTTTTTGTTACTATTGGAAGTAGTAACTATATTTTCTTAGTATACACACCGATTTTTTCATTTAATCTAAATCCAAAAAAAAGAGCATTTAAATCATATCTTTTTATTAGTCTCTCGATATTTTTATAATCAAGCCCTTGAACT
>CAKZOW010000060.1 GCA_937138345.1 uncultured archaeon
GTTGTTTTTTCATTTTGTTATATATTATAAGGTTAATTATTATATTTACTATTTTGATAATGTTACATTGTGTGATTGTACTAGATAGTTTTTACCATCTGTAGTTTTTCTTTTATTTACACCAATAATCATTCTATCAATAATTTGTGCTTTGTTTAACTCTACTCTGTTTTCTACTTTTTTTACGTTGTTCATTTTATTTAATTTTAATGTTAATTATTAATTAGTCGTTGAGACAGGATTTGAACCTGTACAAGGGATCACTTATTATAAAGGATTAGCTATATAATAACCTCATGGTAAGTCTTCAAATACTTTAATCTAAGACCATTGCGTCTACCAATTCCGCCACTCAACTATTTAAAAACTATTATAATCTTTATGAAAACTTGTTGCATTAGCCACATTGAGATTACTAGTCCATGCAATTGGAATAATAGTTTAATTTGTTACTATTTTCTAAATTTTAATTCATTTCTAAGAACTTCAATCCATTTTTCTAAATCAAATGTTTCAAATTCTAATAAAGGTAAATCATATTTTAAAGATTCTTCTTTAGTTTTTAATAAATACTTTATAATATTTATTAGGTGGTTAAACTCAATATCTTTAATTAATATTGTTTCACCATTACCTGTTGTCCAATAAGTAGACTTTCTTAATTTTTTATGTGAAGTTTTTGTTATATATACTACATAATCTTTCTTCATTTTATTTAATTTAAGGTTAATTATAGTTTATTAAATTCAGTTTCTAATGTTTCTGAATAACTATCTTCGATAACTTCATCTTCTGTTAAATAAGATAGTTTTAATTCATCTGTAGATACTTTCTCTTCTACGTTATCAATAGTTTCTTCTAATGTATTACCATCAATGGTAGTTACTTTAATATCTTTTAATAATGAATTAGTATCTTTTCTAGCTTTTAATCCAGATAATTGAATTTTACTCTTTTGAATATAAGTTTTAATCTTTTGAATATTTAATTCTAATGTAGCTCTTTTAGATTTTAAGATTTCAACATTCTCTTCTAAAATAGCTAATTGATTATCTGTTTCAATTTTAAGCTTTAAATATTCTTTTGATTTAATTGCTTCATTGTTATCTTTAGCAGTTTTAGCTTTAGATAATAAATCTTCACTATCTTCAGTTAACTTTTTAATCTGTTTCTCTTGTTTAATTTCTTGAGCATATAATGTAGCTGCAGTTTCTGCTAATTTACCAACTTGTTTCTTTAAATCACTAAGTCTAAGATTAGCTACTTTAATTGTGTTTGTACTATTGTCTATAACAGACTTAGCTTCACTTCTAATCCAAGTTGTTAAAGCTTTTCTTTGTGTTGCTCCAATAATTAGTAATAATACTGCTACGATTGTAATAATAATGTAAATGTTCATAATTTTTAATTTTAAAGGTTATTGTTTATTAATGATTGTTTGTATTGTTCTACTTTATCTTCTTCTAAGTCTTCATTTAGTAGTAGTTTATCTGGTAATACTGTAAATGGTTTAGTTATTTCAATACCTCTTAAATACTGATACGGATAGCTAGTTGTAACATATTTAGGGGCATATAAACAAGTTAATTTATAAGCTCCACTATAAAAATTCCCTGTTGGAGAATCACAAGTATCTGTGATAAAATTAAGTATAAAAGGATATTCAGTGTCTACTTCAGGTATTTTAACTTCAGGTAATAATGTACTTAAAATTAAAACCCAATTATTGAAATCTTCTTCATCTTTACAAAATAAATTAGGTTTAATTTTATCACCTGTAATAACGTGCTTACTTTTATAGATGCTTCTTAGAAAATCCTCTCTACCTAATTGCCAAAACTCTTTATTAGTATTTTCCATATAAAATAGATTGTGGTTGTTAAACCTGTTAATAATAATACTGTTATTACTGAATGTATAAATAATATTGATAGTAAAACACCTAATACTATTCCTGTAATAAATATTGTTTGTTTTTTCATTCTAATAGTTTTTGTTTATATTGTTCAACATCTGATAACTTCTTTTTTGGAATCCAATCAGCTTTTTTATATTTAATATTTTTTTTCTTATAGGTTTTTTTGTAAGATTCAAATATTGGTTCTATAACTGGTTCATAAAGTATCATAATTATGAGAAATAACATTATGTCTATAAATATACCCATAAAATTAGAAATTAAACATACAAACCAAAGTGGTTGTGATTGAGCTCCTCCCTCAAAGTATGGACTTATAGGTGTATACCATGCTAAAGTTCCATAAATTAAACTATGTAATATTATTATAAATATAGGTAATAAAACATTATTTAATATTACTTTTTGAAATGGATTTAATTTTTTCATAATTATTTCTTTTTAGGATATTTCCATATTACTTTATCACCTTTAGGTAATTTAATCTTTGGTAGTGTTATACGTTCTGATATTAATATTGTTATTATAATTATTAAACTCATATAACCTAATATTAATAATAATAATATTGCTGAAATATCTTTTATTCTAATATCATCTTTTATATCTAATACTACTATAATATTACTTAATATACCTGCTAAAATCCAAGTTATTAGTATAATTGTTGTTGTCATAATTTTAATTTTAATTGAGTTAATTGTTTTTGTTTATATTCTTTTTTGAATGATTTAACAAATGCTATATTTGTAATCTAAAATGTCAAACTTAGAATTAATTGTATCAATTTCTTTGTTTCTGCCATAACGATGTGTTCTATACCAAGCCCACAATAAAACAGCATTTCTTGTAAAACCATAAGTGCTAACATCACCTTTAACATTGGTTAAATCATTTGGGTTAAAAGCTGTGGACCAGTTGCCGACAATTGAAAAAGATGGTTCACCAATTCCAACTGGTCCACGCCATTTTAAAACTTTATAACGATTTTTAGGCGCTATCGGTGTAACTTTCACTGCACTATATGTTGTTCCAACTAATTTATGATTATCAGTCCAAACACCCGGAAACGCAGATTGAAGTTCTGAAATAGCAGGTGGTGTTGGGTTATCGGCTGTATGTGTTGTAGTAAATACTTGATAGTATTTTACTTTAGTTCCAGAACCAGAATAATTTTCACCACCAGATGTTAAACAAAATTCATTTGTTTCTACAAAATTATTTTCATCAAGAATGATTTCATTATCATCAAAGAACAGTTTTTCAACACTGTTCAACGTTGTATCAGCATGTACAACCACATACCAAAAATTTCCAACACTATCAAATTCAGCAAATACTACGCCGCCACCTTGTCTAGTTGTACCACCTGCCAACCAACGTTCTGGTTCTGGGATTTTAACATTTACTTTTGAAGCTTCAATTGATGGTGCATCTGGTTTTTTGATGAACAAAGAAGTCACCAACCGTAGACCTATACTTAAAAGCAATGAACCAAATGGTGAAAGCAAGAAAGCCCCAATAGCAGCCCA
>CAKZOW010000061.1 GCA_937138345.1 uncultured archaeon
TCTTTAACGATAGACATAAACATATTCATTAATTTACTTTGAGATTGAGGTATACCATAAATAGTTAACTCTTTCTCCAAAGCTTTAATTAAATTTTCATTAATGTTACGCTTTTTAGCTTCATCCAGTAATAAATTATATAAAGCAGATTTATTACCAATAACTCCAGATTCATCAATACTTAATTCATCTGATAAATCATTAACACCTCGTTGAGATAATTCACCTACTACATTATTAATAGTAGAATATAATTCTTTACCTGTAATTAACTTATTATTTAAAGAGAACATTTCTTCTAATCTATTAGCAATACCAGCTAATACATTCTTCTGTATTTGAGAACCTGTATCAGTTTCTTTATAACCTTTAGTTGGTAAATTTTGTTGTAATTTCCAACCTCTATTATCTAATTCTAAAGGTGTTAAATCAAATTCATCAGCTAATGTTCCATCTTCATTATGTATTACATTAGGAATTGTAGCTCCAACTTTAATACCAGATAAAGTAACAACTTCATCTATAATATTATTAGGATCAGCTACCATTTTATCATATAATCTTTGTAAATCACTCCCTTTAATAAAACGAGGTATTAAAACAGCTTGAGAATACTTTAAAAATGTTGGAACACCATTATTTCTTTTATAATAAGTACCTTTTAAAGGTTGTGCAGCAGCTTTAGCTTCTTTTTCTGTAAAAGGATCTGTATTACGCCCCATCATTTTTTCAAATGCACTTGTATGATATTTAGTCCATATACCAGATCTATCTATTAAAAAAGCCCATCTTTCTGGTGTTATATATGCTTGAGCATCAGCAGAATTAACTTTACCTTTAGAATACATTTTAGCAATAGTTTTACCAGCAATTTCTTCAATATCATTAACATTTCTACCAGCGATTTCAACATCAGCTATAACAGCAACATTATAAGTTAAACTATCTCCTTTTTTAAGCCTAGGTTGTAATCCATCAGTATAAGTAGATGGTATACGTTTAGCATAATCAATCATATCTTTATAATATGCAGGATCTCCTGAGAACATTTTACCATACTCAATATTACTGATTAATCCATTAATATAATAATCACTAACGGCATTTAAAACAGGATAATTATAAGCTTCGTAAGCTTTCATAATTGAAGCATCAATACCTCTAGAATCATAACCACCTTTAGTTTTAATATTAGGTGTTATAATACCTTTACTTGTTAAGAAACTAACTTTTTCAGCAATACCATCTCTTAAAATATTATGAATATAATCTTTAATTTCAGTTTCATAGGAATTAATAGAATCTAATGCTGGTGTCCCATCATCTTGATAAATTCTATCAGCAATTTCAGGCAAAACATCTGCAATATTTTCAAAACTTAATCCTTCAAATATTTGAGATTTAAAAGCATTACCAATTACTTGACCTATTTTATCATTATTAAAATTAAATAATTTACCATCCTTATCTTTCTCAGCATATTTAAAACCTTTTTTATTAGCGTGATAATGTACATATTTTTTAGCGTTAGGATCATTTATATCCTTAGTAGCTCTAATCATTCTATTATACTCACTACTAAAATAATCATAAAAAACTTGTATTACTTT
>CAKZOW010000062.1 GCA_937138345.1 uncultured archaeon
CTTTAAACGAAGACTTTACTCCTGCTTATAAAGTTACAGGAGAATGGAGTGGTAAAAATTCTCCAACCACTTTAAATTCTATGTTACATTTTAATAAACCTAATGGTTTTGATAAATCTTTAGCAGAATTAGAAATTAAACTTTTAGACGCAGTTACATCAACAAGGGTTATAATGTGTCAAAAAGATAAAGGAATTTATGTTGATTTTAATTTAGCAACTCAAAATATTTTTATACATCAATCTTGGGGCGGAGATGTTAATGTTATAGGTTCTGCTCTTGCAGTAGGAAATATACCTTTTACTTTAGACCAAAATGAAACGTATATTTTACAAGTAGAAAAAGATACTGTAAAAACAGTAAATGCAACTATTATAAATAAAAATACTTTAGAATCTTTTACAGTTAGTCATATAACAACAGGAGATAATGATATTCACGGAGATAGTGCAGGTAGTTTCGGAGTTATTTATAAATCAGGTTCTTTCACAAGAAATAGAATGTCTCAATTTTCTACTCAAAAAACAAGACCCACTTTACAAATAATTGGAGATAGTTTTGTTTTTGGATATAATCTTATTAGATATGGATTAGATTCTGAATTAAGATACCCTCAATTAATTAAAGATGAATTAAATGGGGATTGTACTATATGTTCAACAGGTGGAGAGGATTCTCACGGACTTTTATTAAAGTGGAATACTGATTTAAGTATGATTAAGGCAAAGTATGTATTACTTGCTATTGGTTTAAATGATGATTTGTTATCAAGTTCTGATTTTGACCAATTCAGAATTAATATGAGTAAGTTGATTAGAAAAATAAAAGAAAATGGTTCTATACCTATTTTATGTACATATCCAAGATTAAATGGAAGTGGTATTGCAAGTTCTTGTAATAGTTGGATAAGAAATTATGTAGGAGAGAAATATGTAGATTTTCATAGAGTTACATCAATATCTGGAAATGTAGGAGATGCTCCAGATTCAGCAACTTATTTTTTACCAGATGGACACCCAAACATTTTAGGTAATCAAAGATATTTTGATAAGTTTAAATTAGATTGTCCTTACGTATTTAATGATTAGAAATTGTAAAAACCAAGCGCAATACAAGTTATTGCGCTTAAAGTAAAACAAAATAATTATGTATAGAATAAAAATATCAGGAAATTTTTTAGTTATATTAAATGAAACTGATCAATCAGAACATGCTAGACACCCCCTAAAGGATTGCGACTATGAGTTATTTGATGATTTAACTGCAAATCCATTATATAGATTTACTGGTATTTTTAAATCATTTGGTACAAAAGGTATTCCCAAAACTGAATTTAGATTTGATGAATTATTAGATGATAGTGGGGTAAATTTTACCTCAACATCAGTTTTAAATACCTTATTAGAGGAAAATCTGGGAAAGTCTAGTGGTGGGGAAGCGACATCAATAACAACGCAATTAAATGAGTTAGGTTCAATTCAATTCACAGACACTCAATACACATCAGTAAGCCCTCTTACTGTTTTAAGCGATATAGATACACAACTACCTAATAATAAAGGTAACATACTTAATATATCAGCACCTACAGCAGCGACAACATGGTGTGAAAGCGATGGTAAATTAAATAATGATAATGGAAATGGTGATAGTTTTCTAACAAGAATAACTTTTAAGGTTTTACCACAATTAAACAATAGGAATTTATCTATAAATTTAAATATTGGAGGTTCTCAAGGTATCATTTGGGAAGTTACTGAAAGACTATCAAGAGGAGCTAATACAGAAAGTAAAATATCTTTAGTAATACCTTATTATATATTAAATACTTTTTATTCAAATGGAGGATCTTTAATTATTAATTGTGATGGTAATATAGACGTTTATGATATTGTGTATTTAATTCAAAAAACTAAAAATAAAATAGTATGATAAAAGTATTTAAAAGTGAAAACAGTAATATGTTATACATAGAAACTGTAACAGAAGGTCATATTGAAGATTTTAGATGCATAAGAAATGGAGATTTATTTACTATTGATAGAATTAACACAAGTATAATAGAGGTTAGTAATTATCATTACTCTAATTTTAGAGATTACGATAACAATGTATTTAGTTCAGCAAATGATTTTGAAGATTATATGACTTCATTATTACAAATAACATTAAACACAATTAACGAAGATATGAGTGTAATAAGCATAAGTACAGAAAACGAGATTACAACAATAGATGCCAGACAAAGTACTACAAACGGAAATGTAACAGGAGCAGTTAGTGGTAAACACGGCTACATTTTTCAAGGGCAATTTAATAAGCCAAAGTTAGCAGGTGCAACCACACCAATAACATTAAACGCTGGTACAAATGTTACTATTACAGGGGATGAAGTTATTAAAAATATTACAGGAAACACTTGGAATAGTTCCTTTTATTCAACTGAAACTTTTGACCCTTTAGTAGAAAACTTTGCAATTAGTTGGTTAGTAGAAAGCGTAGATGGTACAATTAGAGAAATGGGTGGTTTAGATGATAATGCTACTGCAAATAACTCTTATAGTTCAATAGATTATGCAATTTATCAAGTAAACAATTATTTTTACAGTAGAGTTTATGAGAAAGGAGCGTCAATAATAATTCCTAATTACACTACATTTTACTTACAAATTGGGGATAGATTAGGGATTAAAGTAATTGATCAAATAGTAACTTATTTTGTTTTAAGAGGTTCAACTGTTTATGATATTTATACTTCAAATTCAAAAGCAACTACACCTTTACAATTTAAAGGTGCTTTTAATAGAGGGAACACATCAAGTGGAGCGTCTAGAATGGGAGGTGTAGCAATACATACTGAAACTGAAATTGATAATTTTAAAGTTAATATAGTTGGTTCTGCAAGCGATGTTGTTTCTGACGAGGACAAAGAGTTACTATCAAAAGAAGCAGGGATTGAACTATTAACAAGTGCTACTTATTCTAAATTAGAGTTAACTCGTAAAGATACAGATGTGTTTAAAAATGGTGGTGTGCCTTATGAAATAGAAGTAACCCACGAATATAGAAGTTTAGCAAACCAAACTATAAACACTTTTTAATTATGAAAACAAAATTAATGATACTAACATTTTCCCTAGGTGCTTTATTGTCTGAATGGATACAGATGATTTTAGACAACAAACATCAATTCTTTGCTATATTATTTGTAGTTATATTAGATACGTTATTTGGAATAGCAAAAGCTTTTAAATTAGGTAACTTTGAAACCCAAAAAACGTTTAAGGCTGTTTTTATGTTGGCAGCATTTTGGCTTTTATTAGCAACTGTTTTAACTATTGAGAAAGGTTTCCCTTTAGCATCGTTTTTATCTGAAGCCATATTACTACCTATAATCTTATTCCAATTAATTAGTGCTTTAAAAAATATACAGTTATTAGGGCTAATAGAAAACGATTTATTAAATAAGATAACAAAAAATATAGATAAACATAAAGAAGTTTAAATATGAAAATAAATTTTGCATTATCTGAATTTAATATTACTGGTAAACCTATACCAGAAGATGTTGCTGATAAAATATTAAAATGGCATATAAGTCCTATGCAAGAAGTTAGAAATGAATTAAATATTTCTATATGGGCATCTCAAGAAAGTGGTTATAGACCTGTTAATTGGGAGAAAAAACAAGGTAGAAGTGGTAATAGTCAACATACTTTTAAAAATAAAGGTGCTGTTGATTGGACTTGTAAAGACTTTACAAATAATAAAAATTTGTTTTTAGACAGTATTATTAAACATACTGATTATACAAGAATAGCTATTTATAATAGTTTTATACATTGTGATTATAAACAAACTAATTCAAATCAAAGAGAATTATATGAATCTACAGCAAATAGTAAATGGACATTTAAAAAATATATTTAATAAAAATAAATATTATGAGTAATCCTAAATTAATAAAAAACGGTGGTAAAGGTACTGTAGTAGGTAATTTACTACGAGGTATAGTTAACGTTGGTAAAACAGTATCCCCACAATTAAAAGTTATATTAGAAGCTTTTACTGGTAGTGATGATGATTTTAAAGATATTACATCACAATTAGCTGAAGAAGGTTTTGATGAAAATGAATTAAAATTTTTATTAGCTGAGTTAGATAAAGATAAGCAAGAATTAATTGAAATTACTAAACGTTGGGAATCTGATAATGAATCAGAATCATGGCTTGCTAAGAACGTAAGACCAGCAACTTTAGTATTATATAATGTAGCAGCTATATTATTTATTATAGCTGACTCATATACACCATTTCAATTTGAAGTAAAATCTATGTGGTTAAATATACTTATATCTAATACAGGTATAGTAAATACAGCTTATTTTGGGTCTAGATATCTTGAAAAAAGAGATGATAAAAAATATAAATAAAAAATAAATAGTAAAAAGCTTGCATATGTAAAATATTTTCACTACCTTTGTACCATAATAATTAAATAACATATATGAAAACTATTGAAATTAAAAATTTTTTAAAATCTCGCAAAGGATATCAGAAAGAAGGTGCTAAACGTTTAAGAAAGCACCTAATAAAAAAAGGTTATCAAACTACAGTTGCTCAATGTAGAGAAGCTTTAAGAGAGGTTCGTCAAGAATCTAAACTTGGTGATAATAAAGAAGTTATTAATCCATTAAAGGTTCTTATTTATGATATAGAAACATCTTATAATATTGTAAAATCTTGGAGAGTTGGTTATAAACTTAATATTAATCCTTCTGATATTTTAGAGGAACGTAAAATTATTTGTATTTCTTATAAGTGGTCTGGTGAAGATCAAGTATATAATTTAACGTG
>CAKZOW010000063.1 GCA_937138345.1 uncultured archaeon
CATTTGCTCTATCCCACTCTTCAAATCCTGTTGTAACTTTTGTTCTTATTGTACCTGTTTGAATTTTATGGATAGTGTCATCTATCTGTTTTTGAAAAGACTTATACTTAAATCTACTTATACTAGATTTAATTTCCTCCACATTATCTCTCAGAGTGTCTAATAACTCAAAAGGGTCTGTCCCATCTTCGTAGGCATCTGATATTGATGCGCCTGACATTCTAATAACTTCCCTAGCAATATATTTCTCTACAACAACCAAAGTATGCTCAACAATATTTGCACTACTGACCACATCTCTAGTAAGATTGGTAACATAAAAACTCCCTCCAACCAATTCTAATTCAGATGTTTTTCGCAACTGTTCACAAACAGTCATAAAATCAATTCGTCTACCCGTTCTGTGCATTTCTTTTATAGCACAGAATACCCTTTGGTTTGCATCACTATAAAAATAATCAGGAGATTGAATAAATCTAATAACCGTAGAAAGCGATTTTGGCTCTAGCATAATAGCACCCAAAACAGATGCTTCCAACTGAGGAGCTTGTGGAGCTATTTTCCCATATACTAAAGAAGACATATCGCTACCCGATTTCTTCTTTGTGTTTATATTTTTCTTATCTCCTAAATCCATTATTTTCTTAAACTTTCTCCTTTCCACAAATGGACGTTACACATTTCTTTTATTCTATCAGCAGCTAATCGTTCATCATAATCAAAATAAGTATTATTAAATAAACTTCTAACCCCACCATAACCACTCCAAGTACCTACATATAATACGATTTTCATTACGTCAGGGCAATATATTAAATTAAATCTTTTATTACGAGTACACTTTCTATTAATAATTTTTATTAATTGTTTATGTGTAATTCTAGGATAATAAGTTTTCATTAATTTATATAAATCACTAAATGATCTTTGTGCTCCATTTTCACATTGTCGATTATCACAATTGATACCACTATATGTTGTAGGAAAACCATATGGATTTTCATATAATCTATTAAAAAATTCTTCAGCAGTTTCTTTATACTTTTTTTTATAATTTACATATAATTTATCCATCTTAAAGATTTTTAATATACATTGTTAAATCGCCTGTTTGAGGGTAACCTACTCTACGTTCAAATTTATGAACTGATTTAAAACCTACAGCTTCTAAATTAGCAGCTAATACATTTTCACCAGGACTTACAATAGTAAATATTGCAGTTTGCCCATTACCTGTAGTAACACCAACTTCTGTATTAGCATATTTTTCTTTAGTTAATTTTACAATAGCTGTCTTTAATGCTCCTAATGAAGTATTATTATCTACTTTACTTAGTTGCATTAAAGCACAACAATCTGTTCTATGTTTTTCCATTTTTAAATTTTATTATTTTTTTCTTATATTTTCTATTTTTCTATAAACACGTCTTAAATTTTCTTCATCATGAGGTTTAGGTAATTCTTTAAAATAATTTACAGCTCCATCAAAATATAATGGACATATTGTTCCAGCACCTCCTTCACGACCTCCTAGAATCTCTAAAAATCTAATGTTATCTTTAAAGAATGTAACATCATAATTAAAATATTGTTGTACACCATATCTAAAAGGACTATATAATGCCATAATAACATTAAAATCTCTTTGAGTTGTTTTATTATCTCCCAATCCATCAAGTGTAGGTCTATTCTGACGAGCTTTACCGTGATCTATTGACTCACTAGCAGCAGCTTGTTGTTGAATTACTACAGGAATATAATTATACCTATTTCTAAGTTTAACCAAGTAATTAGAAGATAATAAACTAATTGACTCTCGTAATGAAAGTTGATGTCCATGAAATTTTTGAGTATCTATTAATCCAATATGATCAATAATACACATCACATATTCGTCAGGATTATTAGCTTCATAATGATCAAAAGCATCAATCTCACCAACTTCTGTTTTAACTTTTTTAGTATAAACTGTACCATTTTCATTAGCATAATTTTCTAATACTTTGGAAATTCCAGTTGGGTGTCGTACAGAGTCATGAAATGTAATAATTTCCTCAATTTTATCAAAATAAGGTTTATATTTTTGTATTAATTCTAATATCTCTGAACTTATTGGAGCATCTTTTTTTGTACTTCTTAGATCTTTAGGTGATACTCTAACACCTTCTTTTAAATATAATATATTAGAAAATATTGACCTCATTAATTCTCCTGAAGTCATTTCTAA
>CAKZOW010000064.1 GCA_937138345.1 uncultured archaeon
CTATGCCACCCTAAAGTTCCTAAACCTAATGCTCTTGATTTTTTAGCAAATCTAACAGCATCTTCAATACCTTTAATATTTTCACCTTTATTAATAAATTCTTGAATAACAGCATCTAAGAAAAATATTGCTAATTCTACAGTATTAGTATCTTTCCATTCATCAAATTTATGTAAATTCATTGAAGATAAACAACATACTAAAGTATGATTTTCATCCGTAGGTAAAAATATTTCTGAACATAAATTACTATGATGAATTTTTAAATCATGTTTTTTAAAAAATTCAGGTAAATTTTTATTAGCATTATCTTTAAACATTGTATAAGGTTCACCTGTTTTAACTCTCTTTTTAAGAGTAGCTAACCAACGTTTACGTTCTCTTCCATCAGAAGCTTTGACTGCATGCATGAAACTATCAGAAATAACAGCTCCTTGATGTATATTATGACATTGCCTATTTATATCACCTTTAGGTTCTCTAACTTCTAAAAAATCTTCATAATCATTATGTTCAATATCAAGATACATTGCTACAGCTCCTCTACGAGTTGAACCTTGTTTACTTGATATAATTGTACTATCGTATGATTTCATAAATGGAATTACTCCATCAGAAGTACCTAATAAACCATTTTTAATTGGTGTACCAGCACTTCTTAAAGGTGTAAAATCATAAGCAGTTCCTCCACCATGTTTAGATAACATTCTTAATTCAAGTTCTTTACGACCTATATCATGCATATCATCACCAACTCTACCACTAAAACATGATATTGGTAAACCTTTATCTGTACCAAAATTCACCATAACTGGAGTAGATGGTATTAACCAGCCATTCCAGAATATGTGAAAAAATTTATCTTCTAATTCAGAATTATTTAATAATTTACTAGCTGTTTTAGCTAACCTTTTATAAGCTTGTTTTGGTGTTTCATCACCATTTAAATAATTACCTTGTATTGTTGTTAAGTATAAATCATTATTCCCCCATTCAGGATAATCAATATTTACTTCCCAACCTTTATTCTTTCCTTTTTTATGTGTTTCTACCATATATTAAAATAAGTCATTATCATTCCAATCTTCATTAGGCTTACTATAACCAGTTTCACGATTAGCAAAGAAATCTGTTTGCTGCTCACCTGAAACTAATATATAAAACCATTCCATTTCATTCAATAGTTGCTTATTTACGTTATAAATAGGCTTTAAATTTAATTCAACTAATTTTCTATTAGCTCTATCATACATAAAATTCTTTAATTGTTCTTTAGTAATTGTTTCTAAATCCCCTAATTCAAAAATCTTATTTATGTATGTAAATTCACTTTGTAATGCGTAATGTATACCATCATACACTGACTTTCTTAATTCTTCAGTCCATAATTCAGGGTTTTCCTCGATTATAGTTCTAAAAATCTTACAACCAGCTTCACTATGTGTACTTTCATCTTTAACACTAAATATCATTTGTTGTCCTATACCAGTTAATCTGTTAGACTTTCTAAATGATAATAATACTGCAAATGAACTAAATAATTGTATTCCTTCTGCTGCTGCACTAAATAATGCTATACTTCTAGCTATCTCTGATAAATCTGTTGTATTAGGATCAACATCCATCAATACTTGTAATTTATCCATAGTAGCTTTGTCTTCTAAAAATGCTTCAAAATCATCTAATCCTAATGTATCATTTAGATATGCATAAGCATTAGCGTGTATAGTTTCAAAAGCACCAAAAGTTTGAGCCATCATTTTAATTTCAGGCACTGGAAACCATTCTGGAACATATGAGCTCCAATAATTACCAACTTCACATTCTGTTTGAGTAAATCCTTTTAAGATATTACCTATTACATTTCTTTCCTCTTCATTTAAGTGCTCTCTCCAATCTGTAACATCATTTTGCATATTAATTTCTGTATGTACATTTATATTCCATAAAGTGCGTAACTACTTTATGCGTAATCTAAAAAAGAGTGAGGTAGGGTATTCTCCTGCATTCCAGGATTGGTTACCAAGTGCCTATTATTTTAGCTGACTCACTCTTTAATTATTTACTGCTGCATATTACTATGCAGATTAGACTATATCTTTATCCCATAAGGATACTCTGCGCTTCCATTACCATTAACTTGTAATGTACTCTACTCACTTCCATCTATTGATGTGTTTTCGATAGTCGTTGCACTACTAACTTCTTTCCAAGTTTTACCTTGTTTTATATTATGGATACACCATATTGAAACACCATAATCCACAGCTATATCTTTACAAAATTCTTTGTTATTTAATCTAGATTTTATTTTAGACACCTCGTCTTCATTTAAAATACTAAGATTATTTTTAGAACCTTTTGCGGATTTTAAACCTATTCTATAAGCGTGTTTATTGTTTTCAGAAGGAGTAATTATCTCTAAGTTATTTTGATGATTATTTAATTTATTACCATCAACATCATATGAAAACTCTTTAATTTTACTCTTACCAATATCAAGACTAATTACAAAACGTTGTGGACTCTCCATTGACGTGCTTATTGATTCAATCTCAGGAGAAAAGAGTTGGTGATCATCCTTACTTTCAAAACCATCACATGCTATTGTATAGTCTTTACCTTTACGTTTTAAATAATGCGCGATAAGCAATGCTGACGCAGTACTATCAATGGTATACTGCGAATTGAAACACACAAGTATACGCGAGCTTTTATCTATAAAATCTAATATTTGTTTATCACGATCAAATGCCATGTCGACCATTAAATTATTTTCGTTTTAGTATAGTACTTTATCGCAAATAGGGCCTCATGTCAAGGACAATATACCTTCCCAAAGTTTTAAAACGTGGTTTCTTCCAATCAAGCCTTTGAAGCTTAAGGACAATGTTCTGAGTATTCAAGTTCCAAGTAAGTTTTTCTATGAATGGCTAGAGGAGAATTATATCAAGCTCCTTAAAAGTGCTATTTCAAGAGAACTGGGTGAAGATGCAAAGCTGGTTTACAGCATTGTGATGGAAAACACGTATGGAAACGCAGATCCTTACACGGTGAAAATCCCAAGTAATAATCGCGGACCCATTAGAAATCCAAAAGTGAATATGCCTACAGAGTTGGGTGAAAAAGGTGTGAAAAACCCCTTTATCATTCCCGGTCTTCGCAAAGTTCATGTAGAATCACAATTAAACCCAAACTACACTTTCGACAATTTTGTTGAAGGCGATTGTAACCGTTTGGCAAGATCTGCGGGTTTTGCTGTGGCTAACAAACCTGGTGGCACTTCATTTAACCCATTACTTATTTATGGAGGCAACGGATTGGGAAAAACCCA
>CAKZOW010000065.1 GCA_937138345.1 uncultured archaeon
GAATTAAATATCTTTCCGCATTTCAATCACCGATTTTTCAAACCCTATTTTTTCATATGCTCGAATACCGGAATTGTTTTCAGCAAACACTGTGAGATTTAGAACCGTTGCCCCTTTTTCCTTACTCCATGTAGTAAGTTCATCGATTATTCTTCCATTAATTCCTTTGCCTCTATAGTCTGGGTCAACAAACATAAACCCGAGAAAAGAATGAAAATCATGAACTAAATAATTGAGAGACTTTTTTAATTTAGCATACTCTGTTAATGGTTTAGATATTTTACATTTATTACATACCTTCATCATTTCTCCAATTCAATAAGTAGTTCATCGAAATATTTCATTAATATATCAACGTTTTCAAATATAGTTTCATCTTCTTGAAGTCCATTTCCTTTGATATATCTATTTATACCTTCTATTCTACTAAGTGCTTTTATACACTCAATTACTTTTTCTCTTTCAGTCATTTTACTCTCCTAATATAAGTTCTAAATCTCCTTCATAGTCACATTTATCTTCAAAATGTCCTTCCCAAAATTCTTGGAATGTCATTATTAATCCCTGCTTAATTCTATTGCTTGAAAAATAAAGTCTTTCCATTTTTTCCACCATATTAAAGCGTTTACGTCCATTTCTTCTATTTCTTCATCTGTAAAATCTTTCCACTCTTCAAAAGTGTGTGTTTGACAGCCTATATTTAGTTTATTGTCTGTAAATTCAAAAGATATTAAGTAGGTATCTAATTGTATAGACTTCACTTCTTTTAGATTTCCTACAGCAGACCTTAAATCAGCAGACATTAAGTTAGCAGACATTAAGTTAGCAGACCTTAAATCAGCAGACATTAAGTTAGCAGACCTTAAATCAGCAGACATTAAGTTAGCATACCTTAAATCAGCAGACATTAAGTTAGCAGACCTTAAATCAGCAGACATTAAGTTAGCAGACCTTAAATCAGCAGACATTAAATCAGCTTTATACAAACTAACCTTTGCTGTTATTGCACTTTCTATCAAATCTTTCCATGTACCACATTCTAACTCAAATATAATCTCTTTTGTATCCCATCTCTCTATTTTCATCTTAATTCCTTTTGTTTTTTCTTAATTAAATTATCCCATATTCAAAAATCTTATCAATAAATTTATCTAATGTGCTTCCATGATATGGCATTTTCAAAACTCTTTCATAGTCTAAGCCCATACAAAACAATTCTTTAAATGTTTTATTCCAAAACTCTTTTTTTTGCTTCTTCTCTTTTCATTGATTCCCCTTGTCTATAATATCTATAAGACCACTCACATACTTATGAGTATCTATACCAACATCTCTTAACCATTCTGTTTTTTCCATCTCTTCTATTATCTTAGTAGTATTCAAATGTAAGTATTTACTTCTCATTTCAATATCTCTCATCTCATATATCATATAGTCCAGTAACAATATCATTGGTATATATGGACTAAATAGCTTATCTATAAAGAAGTCTGCATCAAAATTCTTAGCTTCATCATATATAGCTTGTAACCTCTTATTAGACTCTTTGGATACCCTATCAGGCTTTCGCTTCTTAAAGCCCTTAGCTATCTGTAAGGAATGCTTATACCATTGTTCAGACTTAAACTCTTTTTGTTCTTGTACTACCATTAAAGCATAAGATGATATTAATACCTTTATAGCCAAAGGCTTAATCAAATCATCTTGCACTTGGTTATCTCTTATTAGTTTACTTATATTCATACACCAAACCTTTCATCAGTTATTATAAATAGTTCACTATTAATATCCCAATATCCTACAAATGGTTTATCTCTATTTAGATACTTTATCTTCTTAGAACCACTACACCTATAAACTATATATATATCTTCTGTGTGAATATTTATAGCTATACCTATCATGAGTGCAACACATTCTAGCACTGGTTACTCTTTAATTAATGGAAAATTTGAATTATCATTTAACCATTTGCAAGTATCGGCGATATACTCATCTTTAACATATATACTCTTATCACCATAACTATAAAACAACTCTTTTAAATCGTCTAACATAATAGACTCTTCCATGACTATTACTGTTTCTCTCTTATGAATATCTAATTCATTCTTTAGCTTTATAATCTCTTGATTAGCCTTGTATAACTCTAGCTTCATATTGCTATACTGTTCTATTATCTCTAATTCCATTATTTACCCTTTTTCTTATATTGGTCATATTGATTATTTTCAACATCTATTTGTTTTACCTTACACACCTAATTCTTTGTATCTTTGTTTTCTCATTGCTTTAAGCCTTTCTTTGTTAGCTTCATAATAAGCTTTTCTTCTTTTCTGCTCTCTTTCTTTATGTTTGGCTCTTTGTTCTTTTCCTCTTATTTTCTCACAAGGTCTGCATCTAAGGTCACCTTTTGATGATTTAGTAAATATTTCTCTACACATCAAGCATATTCTTTGGTTATTAGAAGCAAGTATCTTATTTTCAACCAATACTGAATATCTTATCTTGCCTTTAATCAGCCTCTGAAGGTTTATATTCTTCTGAATAGACTCCATGCTTAACTTCCTTTACTCTCTCATTATTGGCTAATTCATCAGCTCTTAACTCTACATTGTAAGCTTTAATTACTCCGTTGGATACTTCAACTAAATTCCTAACATCACTATCATTATGTTTGTTAGTTTCTACCAATTCTAATTGCTTCATTAAAGCCTTTCTAACCTTCTGTAGGTTTGTCATCTTATAACTCCTTTAAATTATCTTTATATTGGTCATATTGACTGTCTTCATAATCACCTCTTTCACCTCTGTACATATCATACAAATACTCATCTATTTCTGCATCAGTCATACCTTCAATAAATAAATCTTCTTGTATATTTTGTATATCTGTTCTGTCTAAAAAGTCACTATAGCTTGGTAATCTCATAATTTATCCTTCAATTTTCTCAACTAATATCAAAGATATAGTGTCCTCTTTTACTAATACCTTACAGCCCTTATCTTCTGGTTTAAGAAGTGCAACTTCATTGTATTCTTTATACAAGAAATCCATCATTGCAAGTTTAATGTCTGCCGTATTAAAGTCATATGTACTAATTTTCTCTTTCTTAACTGTCTTTTTCATGTTAATCCTTTATGCGTATAAGCTTTTAAGCTTGATTATTTCTTCGTAGCTCTTATCTGCTACTGCTAATAAGTTTTGTCTATAAACCTCATTAATCCTAGTAAGGTCTTTAATCCTATCTTCTAACTCTTTTGTTCTCATTTCGTATTGGTTAATCTTCATATCTTTTCGATATGCTTCCTTCTCCATGCAATCAAAAAGCGATTGTATTTCACCTATAGTTAATTTATTTATCATTTTATAACTCCTTTAAAGTTTCTCTTATTTGATTTTCTGCTTCTTTAAAACTATCAGCATACACATACTTGCTATACATCAGATGGTGGTTTATACTAAATACTTCCACTAAGTATAAACCATTGTCTACCATTCCAGTTTCTATATACATAATGCTCCCTTATAAGCTTTTTGTCTCTAATTAATACAAATATACCTTTGTGGTATAACTTTGCCTTGTAGGCAGTTCGCACCTCTTTTAAAACACTATTTATATAAGTCTTTAATGTTAGTCTTATACTTATTCTTACTTTTATGTTTCTTTTCACCTTTTAGGCTTAAATTCTTAGGTATAAACCACTTATAGTTACTATCCAATTTATCCTCCTTTTTATATACTACAAATACTCCAATGAGTACTTGATAATATATGTTAGTTTTTGGCTACACTAACAACCCATGTTTTTTAAAGTGATTTACTACACTTGACAATGTATTAATAAGTATTAAATACTTAAACAGTAGCTATGATTTATAGCTACCTATTAAATACTTAATTAGATGAATCTGCTATGAAACCATATTCTTTATTTGTGTTAAACTCATGGAAGTATGAGATTAAATCACCTTTGACCCTTAGCCCAACTTTTGGATGTTTAATCTTAGCATAGGCTTTTTTCTCAATCTGTCTAATGGCTTCCCTTGTTAGTCCGAATATATCGCCTACTTCTTGCAATGTAAGGTCGTTTAAGCCTAA
>CAKZOW010000066.1 GCA_937138345.1 uncultured archaeon
TATAAATAAAAAAATACTCTTTTTTTTATGAATCAAGATCAACTCATCAAAGAAATATTAGAAGATAGCACTCCTTCATATCTCAAAATAGCACATGTTTTTGAGTTGATGAATATCGCAGACACAACATCTATTCAAACACTTCATAAGGTAATTGAATCAAATCCTTGCGAATTAGTAAGACATGAAGCAATTTTTGCTCTAGGAGAAATGGCACCTGAGAGAGATACAGTTGAGTTTCTCAAAAAAATTATTAAAGAAGACTCAAGTTATGTTGTTCAACACGAAGCATTAATTGCAATTGGAACAATTGGAGAAAAAAAAGATATTGAATTCTTAAGAGAATTTGAGAATCACCCTGATTTTGAAATTCAATGTTCAGCAAAAATAGGAATTCAAAGATTAACACAAGAACCAGGATTTGAAGATGAAATAAAAAATAACCTAGATCATTATAAAAAACACCTCTTCGACTATAGCAATTCAAATCAAAATGAAAGAATACAAATTTTATTTCAACTCATGCTCTTAGGTGAAAAAGAAATTGATACAATAAAGAAATGCCTTCATAAAGACATCTGTCGTGTTGTAAGACATGAAGCAGGATTTGTATTGGGAGAGATAGGAACCCTAGAAGCAATTGATGCTATGGCATCAATTTTAAATTCTGAAGCTACAGATATCGTAATTCATGAAACATTATTTGCTCTAGGAACTACAGGAAAACAAGAGGCTCTAGAACATATTGAACCATTCATCAACCATACTTCTTATGTCATCTCAGAATCAGCAAAAATTGCAATTGATAGAATAAAACATTTGAAAAATCCATACTCTGGTGCAAGGCATTTCAATGAAGAATGTTAACTAAATTTTTATAAATAACAAAATTTAAACGATACTATGTCTTGTGAAAATAATGTATTTTTTAAAAGTTTATTAGCAGAAATATATGCAGTAAATATAGGTTCATTATCAAGTCCTTTTTGGATGGGTTACCAAATAGCCAAAAAAGAAAGCAAATTCTTGACTTTAGGAACAATACTTCCAGACCATTATCTACAAGAAAATATTGGAGAGTTCAGGCCTCTTAAAATGGCCGAAGTACCAACAGAGGCAAAAAATCACTTGAGTGCTTTTCCTAAGTTAGATAAAGAAAAAGGAATAATATACTTTCAGTTTTACTCAGACATGGTATTTTTATTATATAGTGATTTAGTTGTTGAAATTAATTCCATGCAATTAGAAGGAAATATTTTTTGTGCAGCACTAGATAGTGATTCGGGTGATTTACGATATATTAACCATTGTCTAAATTCTCCAGTAGAAGAAACATTTACTAATCATATAACATTATGTGATACTTTAGAATATATTAAATCAAAGGAAGATTTTGTAAAAAAATGTTCTCAATTAGGACTTCCAGAAATACCTAAAAATTTAGAAATATTAATTAAAAATAAAACTAAAAAAAAAATAACTTTACTTAATAACTTTTAATTTAGCAGGATTAAATTTCTCAACTTTTTCTAAAGAAGAATCTAAGAGATATGTTCTCAACTCTTCATAGGAAGTAAACTGTTTTAATTTTTTATATCTGGAAGAAACTTCCTCAAAAATCTCTTCAACTTCTTCATTGTACAAATCTTTTTTAGAAAAATAAAGCACATGATCTACTTTTTCTGATGATGTTTTTTTAAGAAGTGCTAGTTGTTGTTCAATTGAATATCCACAACTCTCAGTAAGATCTAATACAAAGACAATTTTTGAACAATATTCTCTTAAAATTAATTCAGCTCTCTCTTCAATTTTATTATTTTTTTCACGTCCTAAAAGTCCAGGAGTATCAATAATTTGAACTTGTTTATTATCTTTATAATGTAGATATGAAAACATTAAACCTTTTGTTGTAAAAGGATAATTTTGAATTTCTACATTTGATCCAGTCATTGCTTTCATCAGTGTTGACTTACCAACATTTGGAAAACCACCAATTCCCACAGTATACATATCTTCAAATTTAGGAAGTTTAGCCATGAATTTTCTAGCATCTTCTAATACATCAAAATGTAGTTTTTCTTTTCTATAAAGGGAATTAACTTTACCTAAATATTTTTTCATAGAAAAACCAATAACATCATGAGTTTTTGCTTTTTTAATTTTTACTTCAAAATTTTGTGTTAATTCATCACAATAATTTCCAATCCATTTAATTCTAGAAATTGCTTCTTCAATTTTTTTCACAGAAGTTCCTGAAGTATTAATTAACTTAAGATATACATCATCAACTTTAATGAAATTAGGAAATGTTTGAATTAATTTTCTAGTATTTTGATTAACTTTTGTATTTAGGAATCTAATTTTTTCAAGCTCTAAATCTTTTCTTTTATTTAATCTAATCTCGTCTTGTTCTTTTCTTTTAGTTGATAAATTATTTGCCCATCTTCTATCAATTTCAGTTCTAGCTTTTTGAGCAAACTCTCCCATCTCATCCATAATTCTATCAATATAATAAGAAGACTTCTCAATTCTTGGTATTTTAAACATAATAATAGTTAATTAAATTCTATTTATAAAGAAAAGTATTTGGCAGAGATATTATAATGAAATAGATAACAATTTTCTTTGTTTTTTGCCAAAAAGATATAATCATTATTGTATTTCTCATGTAACTGCTTAAAGTTTAAGCAAATCTTTTTAAACAAGATTTATACAATTTCATTATGGCAGATTTTAGTGAAACTCCTCTTATGGAAATAACGCTGAGAAGATATGAAAAACCAACAGGTTTAACTGAGAGAGAACTCTTAAAAAAAGTATGTCTTTCTTTAGGTCTTCTTCAACCAGGGGATAGCAGAGATGTAATTGTAGATATTTTACTTGTTTTAGAAAAATCAAAACAAGACAGAAAAGAACTCTCAGCAGTTGAAATTAAAGATCAACTCTTAGAGATGAGAAGAGAACATGGCCTATCTCTTAATGGAACTGCAGATTCTAACATTAGAAGACAGTTAAAAAGACTAAGAGATATTTTTTTAGTCGAAAAAATAGGAAATAATTATAGAGTATTAGAATTCATGTCTCTTGGAGAAATCTTTGAACATAAAATTAAAAAAATAATTTTAGATGCAGTTTTAGAGAGAAATAAAGATTATTTTGATGCATACAAAGCATTTGAAAAATAAGAACACATATAAATATAAAATAACACAGGTTACTATAAAATGAAAAAAATCATCGCAATAATGACAACAATGCTTCTATTTTTAGCAGCATGTTCAACAGATAGTGGAAATGATGAGAGTATATCACTTCCATTTGGAAAAGGTAATGGAAACTCAATTTCAAGTTCATCTTCAGGAGTTAGCTTAGAATTTAGTGAAGGAAATCCACCTCAAGATATGTTTATTGGGTCTCCAGTAAACTTTGCATTTATCTTTAAAAATTATCAACTCCACGATATTGAAAATTTAGAAGTAAAAGTAAAAGGATTTGATAGATCTTATGTTTCAGGTCTTGATGATGAATACACAGTATCAAGAATCCCTAAAGCATCAGAGACTATTGGTGCGGGAACATTTACAGGACTCGTTGCTTCAGGTGTTACTGTAGATGGGTTTGTGGGAGATTACAACTTTAACCCAGAATTTGAATACTGTTACCTTGCAAAAACAACATTTAGAGAAACAGTATGTGTGCCTTCAAAAACAAACCAATGTGAGGTTGAATACAGCGCACAAACAACTCAAAATGGACCAATTTCACTCTCAGTAGACAGAGTTAATGCAATCTCAGATGAAGTTCAAATCTCTTTTTCCTTAACAGATAAAGGACAAGGAGAAACAAGATCACAGTGTTTTGATGATCAAGATTATGCGACACCTTATACAATTAACTTCATTAAACTAGGAACTCTAGATGGAAATTGCCAACCTGCAGGAACAGATGATTATTTACTTGCAAATAAAAAAGGATCATTTTTATGTACATTTCCACGGTCACAAGATGGTTCATATCCAACCCAGTTAACAGCAGAATTTGAATATTTATATGAGCAATCAATCCAAAGATCATATACTGTAATTGATCCAACTCAATAATTTTTTTCTTTTTTTAAAACACCTAACATTTAAATACTTAAAATAACACATATTCTTATGACTCAAACTCGTTTAGTTGTCGCTCTAATAGAGCCAATAATTTTAGAAAATGGGGCTCATCTTTATGCAAAAATAGATACTGGTGCAGACTCATCATCAATTGACAAAGAACTCGCACAAGAATTAGGTGAGAAAAAAATACAATCTCACAAAATAATTAAATCAGCACTTGGAAGACATAGAAGACCTCTAATTAATGTAGCACTACAACTTCAAGGAAAACATTTCGAAGAAAAGTTTACTCTCTCAGATAGATCTCATCTAAAATACAAGGTATTAATTGGGAAAGACATTTTACAAAAAGAAGGTTTTTTAGTTGATCCTTGTCTTGAAACTCAAGAAGAAAAAGAGGTGCAGAAGTAAAGTGAAATTAGGAATTATTTCAATGGGTTCTGTTTCTTCAAAAATGCTCCAAAAAGAAGCATTAGAATATTTTGAAGAAGTAGACATGATTGATATTAGAAAAATTGAAATTCATGTAACAAACAATCAAACAACAGTACTCTATGATGGAGAAGAGATGAAAGATTATGATTCACTCTACATTAAAGCATCATTTAGATATGCATCTCTTGCATATGGATTAACAGAAATTTTCAAAAAAGAATGTTTTATTCCAATTGATTCAAATGCGCATATGGTTGCACATAATAAATTTATGACACATCTTAATTTTTCTCTAAATAGAGTCCTTAAAATGCCAGGTACTTATTATGCAGCTAAAATTGGTGAGACAAAGAAATTTCTAAAAACACTAAACTATCCAATTATTTTAAAATTTCCAAGTGGAACTCATGGAAAAGGAGTAATTTTTGCAGAATCTGCAAAGTCAGCACAATCAATGGTAGATGCAGTTGATGTATTTAAACAACCTTTAATTGTACAAGACTATATTGATATCCAAGCTGACATTAGAATTATTGTTGCAGGAGATAGAATTATTGGTTCAATGAGAAGAATTGCTAAATCTGGAGATATCAGAGCAAATGCACACCAAGGAGGAGAAGCAGAACCATTTATTGTAACTCCAGAAATTAAAAAAATGTCAATTGAAGCTGCAAAACAAATCAAAGCGTCAATTTGTGCAGTAGATATTATTGAAAGTGATTATGGTCCATTAATTTTAGAAGTAAACACATCTCCAGGATTACAAAAAATCACAGAAGTTACTAAGAAAAATATTGCAGGTGAGATGGCAAAATACCTCTTTGAAGAAACATCAAAACTCTCGCTAGAAAAAGCAAGAAAAACATCTAGAAATTTAATTGTTGAAAACACAGTAAGTGATTCTACAGCAAGAGATTTCAGCTCTGAACTAAAAGTAAGAAACGAGAAAATTATTCTCCCTGAATTCGCATATAACCTAACCAACTTCAGAGACGGAGAAGATGTGACAATTAAAGTTTCCAAAAATAAAATTGAGATTATAAGAGATGAAGACTAAAATTATGTCAATACCTAGTATTGACTAAAGTTCTTTTGGTACAATGTTTTTCTTAGTAAGTACTTAGTACTTACGTCTAAGAAAAAGTTGGATGTGACAATTAAAGTTTCCAAAAATAAAATCGAGATTATAAGAGATGAAGACTAAAATAGAAATTTATTTTCCATAATTTTTATTTAATTTGTAAGATTTTCTATAATGCTTTATTAAGTAATAATAACCAAGAAAAAAACCTGAGATTATAATTATAATAGTGTTAATGAACATAATAGTTTCAAAGTAAAGAAAATTCCATGCTATTGCAGTAAATAATAGCATGGAAATAGGAACATATTTTTTAATTATGTTATATGTTAAGGTAAGATCATTATATTTTTTGTTAAATTGATTATAATATGCTTTTTTTGCTGATATTAAATCATCCTTTTCCTCTTTTCTTACACTTACTTTCTCAGCATTTTTAATCGTATTCTCATACTTACCAGCTAAATAAAATATTATAATAAAAATAAAAATAGACAACATATCGAAGTAATATAAATATGGATGTGCTAGTTCTTCATATTTTTGAGGCAAAATATTTCTTATAGAAAGTAGGAATAAAAACACAATCGCCAAAATAATATTACTTTTTGTTAGTTTCATCTTTCCTAACTCCTTTTAATGTCCCTGAAACTCTTTTCACGTCAATAGTAAAATTCTCTATTAAGCTAAGAGAAAGAATAACTTTATCCTTTAAAGTAACAGTTGTCTTAACGATGAGTTCTTGTTTATCAAAATCAAATTGGTCTTTTAAAATCCAAAAGCCTGATTGTGAAAAATCCAATGCTCCCATAAAATACAATACTTGTTCATTGAGAACTTTAGCAATGTCTTCAAAAGATAGTTTCTTTGAAGAATCAATCTTAATTCTAATAAACCTCTTCTTAACTCTAAGTGTTGGCATAAGTGTTTTGAGCTTTTCTTCTTGAATACTCATTCCTATATTTTTTTGTTTATTCATAAATCCTAGATGAAACTAAGAGAACTCTATTTAAAAAAGCTCTCTCTTATTACTCTCATAGACCACAATATTTTATAAACAAACAATCTTAAAATTTCATATGACATATTACACATTTGAAAAAAACGAACTAAAAGATATGCTTTACATCATTGTTGTAGTTTCTTTAATGTTTTCAATTATGTGTGCAAGATTTTCTTCATTTTCTTTTATTGGTGCACTAATTTCATTTCTTATATTTTTCACATTTCTATTATTTTCTCGCCAGATGTTCATGAAATTTATAGCGTATAGAATTGGTTTTTCAATTGTGCTCCATCAAACTCATTTTTCAAAATGGGGTTTTAAAAAATATGAAAATATTAAAGCGTATACTAGAGACAAATCTTATTCTTCAACAAATCAGGCACTCGATATTGCAGCATCAGCAGTAGTTGATAAGGAAAATTTACCTTACTTTACAAAAAGAAGTAAACATGTAACAAAAGGAATACCTTCTTTAGTATTGAGTAGTTGTCTCTACATTATTACATTAGGTCTTGTTATTTATCCTGCAGTTTGGAGATATAAAATTTCAGTAATTACTCATAAATTTATAGGAACAAAACATAGATTTGAAAATAAAGTTACAAGAAACAAATTCATCTCTGATGTAAGAGTAACAAAGGCTCTATTTATGGGATATATTTTTTATTTTATTTTTGGAATACTATTAAAACTCTTTTTACCAACATCAGGAATTACACTTTGGTTTTACTTTGCTCTTTTCTGGGTTGCTTTTACAACATTGATCCCGCTCATAGGAACAGAAGGATATGAACTGTATATGAGAAATAGATTTGCATATGTCTCAGCAATAACAGTTTTAGCATTGGGGATGTTATCATTGTTTGTATTTACATCAGTTTTATCAATACTTTTAATTTCATTACCTATTATCATGATAGTAATTGCAACAATTTACTATAAAAAATTCCTCTTTGCAAGTTAAAAATGAAAACAAAAAAAGCACTCACAACACAAGTAATATTTTTCTTTTTGATGTCTTTTATTATGATATGGATTATTGTATTTGGATATCAAAGAATCACAGACGTACAAGATACACTCACAACACAACAAGAATTAGAAATTAAAGAAGAATTAGAAAAAACATTTCTCTTTTGTAAAGATCCAATTAATTCAGGGTCTTCAAAAATTATTGATTTAAAGGGAAGACCTTACAATTCTATATGTCTTAACTGTCAAAATCTAGATCCAACTAGTTATCCACAAGAATTTTTAGATGAAGCACAAATTTTAGCAGATACAGGATCAAATTTTTTACTCCTAGAGACTTCATTTTCTTCATCAAGAGAATTGGAATCTTATAATATTTTAGGAGAATTATCTCTTGAAGATATCACCTTACAGGACGCATTTGGTTGGTGGGACTACGAAAATTCATTTGAACAAAAAATTGAGATTAAATGTGAGTAATGTTATTCTTATTAAAAAAACAAATATTTTTAAAATCATTAAATCAAAATTCCTTATGAAAAAAACATTTTTCTCATATGTATCAATATTTTTAATAATAATCACAGCAGGATTTTCATTTATTGAAAATACCGGTAATGATCAATATATTGGTAAAAACGACTCTCAAGTAAAAGAGATAAAAGATGAAGAAAGAATATGTACTGCTCAGTATGATCCCGTATGTGGTGTAGATGGAGTAACATATAGTAATTCTTGCAGAGCAGGTAATGTTGAGATTGATTATCGAGGTGAATGCGAAGGTAAAAAGCCAGTTAATTTAAATCCAATAACTATTGATGATAAAGTATCTTTAAATAACGATACTTGTGCACAATATACATCAGAGCAAACATGCAAACAACAAAGTCAATGTGCTGTTATATACGACCTTAAAAATTCAAAGCCACTCTACAATCCAATGAGATATATTGATGCTTTATTTGGCAATACAAAATACAATCCAGTATTTAAATCATGTAAGACTATGATCTTTGAAGGTTATCAAACAGGACATGTTGCAGTATCTCCTCACAAAAATTCACGGCCAGGAATTTCATGTGAAAATTGGTTATCTGAAAATAATATAGTATATGATTCATATATGGTGGAGGATTATTCTGGAGGGCCAAATGTTCCTGAGAGGCCAGGATACGATTTCCATTGTTTATATGAGAATTTAGATACTAATAGTTGCGTGATTTCTACAACGAATCCAGGTTCTACACATATGCCAGTTACTGAATGTCAGTATAATGAAACTTGGTATTTATTTAAAGTTAAATTTAACAAGGAGCACCACAATTCTTTAGAATGGAATTACTTAAATAATGATCTTGAAGGTGAATGGGGACAATCTTGTTCAGAGTGGATTGAAGAATTAGGTTACACAAATCATATTACAAGAACACAAAATGAATTATACGTGTCCCAGTTAACTCAATGTGCATATAAGACAATGGATGACAACGAAAATGAAGGTTGTTTTAGTGTAGGGGTAAATTTAGATAATGCCGCAGACGCTACAGTTCAAAGTGGAAAAAGCTTAAAAAAATCATGGAAACCAGTTAGCAGATGTAATACTGGTACAAGAGTTTATACAACACAAATAGCTTCTTTAGTAACTCAATAATTTGAAAATAAAGCCAAATTATTTAAATAATCTTTTTTTTATCATATTATGGAAAGTTCTAATTCTGTTCAAGAAGATGCAAAAAAAATCATGGATCAATTTATGGATTTAATGAAAGACATAACTGTTGAAGAAGATTTTGTATTAGAGAGAACTGTATGTTTCAGAGAGGAAGGAGAGGGAAACCAAGTAAATGAAGAATTTAAAAGAAGATTCTTAAGTAATGCTCCAAATACTTCTGGAGATGCAATTCTAGCAAATAAAGCTGCATGGGAGGAATAATCATAATCAAAAAAAAATGGTAAAAAAATCACAAAAAAAATTAGATAAAGCAGAAAAAAACATGACAAAACATTCTTCTACTGAAGAAAAAAAACCAGTTGTAATATCATTAGTTCTTCTAGTATTAATGGTATCATCATTAGTTGCATTTGCATTTGTAGATACTGGAACAACACCGGGGTCAAATTCAGATTCAGACTTTCAAAACTTAGCTTTTGGAGAATATACATTAAATACAGGAGAAACAGTATTTGCAGCAGTTATTAACTCAGAACAGTTCTTATTTACAGATTTAGAATTTATCAATGGTAGAGAAGATTTTGCTCAAAAAGCACAGACAATTAAATCTTCAGATTCACTTCAAGTTTACTTAGCTCAAAATTATACTAACTATGACGGGGCATTCCTACTTGAACAAAAAGTATCAAATGCTTTTAACATTCCAGTATCAAGAATTCAAAATATCTCATCATGTAATTCAAGTACTGTTGTATTTACATATAATACATCAAATACTACTTATGATGGATGTACAGTCATCGAGTCAACTCAAGGAAATGAGCTCTTAGATGTTCAAGCATTAGCATATTTTATGGTTAATGATTTTCAAGGATAAGTATTTCCTTATTTATTTTATATTTCTTAACTACAATGAAAAAACTAAAAATTTTTGCCTATGGTTCTCTGATGTTTGAAGAATCCCTTAAAAAAACTGCTCCTTGTGCAACAATTCTTTCTCCTGCAAAGTTACATGGTTTTGTTAGGGTATTCAACTTCCCATCTCCTTATAGGATGTCAGAAATTGATGGAACTCCTTGTTCAGTTCTCAATATTGATAAATCTGATTTAAATCATGAAATTTGCGGAATTTTATTTGAAATGAGTGAAAGCTCATTTACTGAAATGTTTGCAAGAGAACAAGGATACGAATTAGTTCAAATTGAAGTACAAGACTTTCATGAACCAAACACAAGATATAGAGCATATACCTTTAGGGCTCTTCACTATGAAGCACATGATTATCAACATGGGTCGCAAAAACAACAGGAATATCTTAATTGGTGTCTTGAAGGAGCAAAAAAGTATGGAGAACAATTTTACAAAAACTTTTTAGAAACAACTCATATTGGAAATAAAACACTTGCTCAGTTACATGAACAAAAAAAAATAGAATTATAATTTAATAGATTGATAGCAAGGCTATTTGATTTTTGTACTAAGTACAAAAATTCTCAAGTCTCAGTAACGCGAGTCACTAGACTCGCTTACATGTGTTTACGCCATTGATGTTTACAATTTTCACATTTGTAAAACTGAGTTTCAGGCTCATCTCCTGCTCTCATTTGTCTTGAAAAGTACCTTGCTTCATCATGACCACATTCTGGACACTCAATTCCTTTAGCAATTGGATGTACTTCAGCAGACGCATCTTCTGTATCTACAATTTCTTTTTCTTCTTTTTTCTCAATTTTTTGAGAAATTTTCACTTCAGATGTAGCCTTATTAGAATGTCCACATGAAGGACAAGGAACCTCAGATCCCTTAGCACCCATAATAATTGCTCCACATTTATCACAAAAGTCAACCATAGTAAATGTACTCTCTTAATATTTATAACTTTAACTTCTTTGCATAGTTTTCCATCTCATTACCGAGGTATTTCTCATCCTGTTTTACATAAGCATTTTTTTTAACTTTTCTAGGGATGATGTGAAAGTGAACATGGGCAATTTCTTGTCCAGATATTTCTTTATTATTTTGCCAAATATTGATTCCACAGTGAAGAGTTTCTTCGTAGTGTTTTGCAATTTTTAAAACAATTTTTTGAAGCTCTAAAAATTCGTCTTCTGGCATTTCCATAATAGTTTCATAGGGTTTTTTAGGAATAACTAATGTATGTCCTTTTTCAAAAGGCATAATATCTAAGAAAGCTAAATGTTTTTCATCTTCATAAATTTTAAATGAAGGAATATCTCCTCTAACAATTTTAGTAAATAAAGTTTCTCGCTTATTTATTTCATCCATAATCAAACATGGAATTAAAGATTTATAAAATTTTCAATTAACATCTAGAAGTTCTGATTCTAAGAGTTTTTCTTTAACTATTTTTTTAGCTTCTAAAGCCCCTCCTAAAAGTACTTCAAAATGTGATTCCTTTTGGCTTTTTGTGAGACCTGCAATTTCATGCAAAAAATATTGTTCTTCTCCAGAGTCGTAGTGTAATTCAAATGTTTGCTCTTCACCCAAACTATTATATGACCTTTTAATAACGGTATTATCCTGTAGTAAAAGATAAACAGGTTTTATCGAATAGCTTTTACTTGTATGCCCCAAAAGAGGCTGCTGTCTAGTATTCATTGAAATAATTTCACTATCCTTTAGTTTATAAAATTTTCAATTAATGTATGATTTCTAACCTCAGGATGAAAAATACATGCATAAATTTCTCTTTTTTTATGTTTAAATAACTCAGGTTTGGATGATTTTGCAAGTACCTCAAAAAAAGACAAGTTACTATCAAACCCTTTATTGTGAAGACCATAAATTTCGAGTGGAGATTTCAATCCTTCTAAAATAGTATCTTCTCTAACTAACTCAATGTTCTGCAATCCAATTTCTTGAAAATCAATAATTTTTTCATCAAATACTCTCCCAATAACTTGAGCTCCAGCACAAATCCCTAAAACTTTTCCTTCAAATTCTTTTATCCATGAAAATTTGTCTAAATGCTTCTCATATTCAAAATCTCTTAGTGGAACTCCACTCAAAATTACGTGAGTATATCTAGAAAAATCAATAGAATCTAAATAATGTTTAATTTCATAATTTGAATTTTTTTTTTTAACAATAACTTCTATTGGTCTTACAAATTCTAAATGGTGAAGAGTATCTTTCTTTGAACAAAGATTAAGAATTAATACGTTTTGAATCATTTTTCAACAACCTCGCATTTTGAGATATTAATAATTCCAGAATTTTCAGAATCCATTTCAGGAGTTCCTTCAAGAAAAATTTTTTTCTTAAAATTTGGTCCATCAACAATAAATGTTTCAAGTTCTCCTCCTTCACCAATGAGAGAAACATCAAATGTCTCATTCATTTTTTTAAATTTCTCATACATTGAAAAATCATATTTCTTCCCTAGAAAACTTGAATCTAATGGATAAGAAAAAACTCCAATAATTCTAATATCAAATTGGTCTTTTAACAATGATTCAATAAACTCTTCTTCATTAATTTGCCACAAAGGATTATAACACTCGAGGCCTAACTCAAAACACACTCTCTGAACTCTTTGTCCTTGATACGCACTCTTAATTGCACCTGAGACAACTCCTTCAATACCATATTCTTCTTTGGCTTGTTTAAGTGCTGCTTTCATATCTTCAACTTCACTCTCTTTTTCACCTGAAGTTTCAAAATGAATCAAAGGAATATCTAAACACTCAGCTTGAAGTGAAACAAAATCATTTCCAGGAGTTTGAAACATATAAGATTCTTGATTTTTAGATTTCATTGAGACTAAACACCCAACATCATGTCCATGTTTTTGCGCAAGATAAAGTGCATAGTTACTGTCTTTTCCTCCTGAGTAAAGTACTGCTAATTTCATTTTTTTATCTCCAGCCTCTCAGCTTTCTTATGCTACTTGTCTCGCATGTCTAATTAAAAAGTGTAGGTGAAAGTTTATAAAATTGTATTTTTTAATTTTTACATGGAAAAATCCTTCTTTGTAGTACCAGCAATTATTGTATCTATTGCATTACTCATTGTAATTTTTGTAGATATTCCAACAGCAAATGATTTAGCTCTCAACACAGATGCTACAATTGTTGCGGGTGAATATGAAGCATGCATTACACCTTATACAGAAATTACTTGTCAAGAAGGTCTAGAATGTAGACTTATCTCAGAAAAACCACAAAGAAATGGTCTTTGTCTAAAACCAGGAACAGTACTACAAGAAGACTTCATTAACAGATATGAAGAAGAACAACTTGCAGCAGCAAGAGAGAGACAACAACAAAATAGTAATTCTTCAATCGATGTTGGAGCAATCTCAGGTTTAGAATAATTACTTAAAATAATTTAACCCAACTGCTCTAAAACTAACGCTTATCTTAATATCGGGAAATTGTTTTAACACCCAACCAACAAATGAATTAGAATTTGGTCCCAATAATTTATACTCATTCTTTAAAGGATAATCTTCATAATGTTCTAAAATAAAAGTTGCAAGTTTGAATGCATCGGAATTTTTATGCCCTTCAACAAAATCTTCAATTCTTGATGTAAA
>CAKZOW010000067.1 GCA_937138345.1 uncultured archaeon
TTATTGACTTGAGTTCATCTTCGTCTTCATCTACAAATAAGAATTTTGAGATTTTTTTCATCTTTGATTCTTTTTTTGCTTTTTCTTCAACTACTGCTTCATCTTTTTTTTTTGCTTTAGGTGATCTTGCTGATGCTGTTTGTTTTGTTTCTTGTTTGTCTAGTTGTGCTTTTAAGCTTAAAATTTCATTGAAACATTTATCGTAGAGTTTTGCAATTTCCTCAGTAAACTCCAATCTAAGAGAATTCATTTCAATTTGAATTTTTTCATTCATGATCTCTGAGAATTCATTAAAGGTATTTTCAATTTTTTGATCTTGAGACACTGATTGTTTTGAAGTTGTCTTAGAAACCACTGGCACCTGCTTTGCTTCAATTTCTTTTACTTTAGATCTTAAATCTTCAATATCTCTTTGATAAGAAATAGTCTCTTGAGATGATGTGTCTCCACTAACTACTGTGTTGAGTGCCTCAATTCTAGTTGTGTTTTCAAAAGTTTCTGCTTTTAGAGATTGAAGGGCACTTAAAATTTGATCGATTTCTTTATCTTTTTGAGGTTTCTTTCTCATTGATCTTTCTAATCTCTCAATTTTGTAAGTAATATCTTGCATATCTGATTTAACTGCTGCAAATGCTTTTTTTGCTTTTTGTGAATCCATAGAGAGTTCAGGATTTTAATTTTTATAAAGATTTGTTTTTTATTGACTTTATAGGAGTAAATTGTGAGATCTAGAAAAAATAATCCCTTTTTCTGAATAGGTCATTTTGAAATATGATTTGAAAAATTCTTTTTTTATTATATAAATAAATTCCGATATGTCATGTAATCCTAGATTTTTTGATAGTTGATATAATGTTGCATAATTACATTGTATGAATATTTTTTCTTTAATTTCTAGTATTTTTGACGAACCAAACCCACAAATAAATAATATGTTATTTAGTTCCTCTAATCTTTTATTTTCTTGAATTGTAAAAATATATTTTTGAAAAACTTGAAATAATGTTCTTCCATAGAGAAGTGCTAATTTTTTTGTCTTATAATGTGAAATTGAAGATGACTTTGAAAATAGTTCTAGAAATATTCCTGATGTAATAATCATATATTTTTTGTTTGAAGATAAGATATCTTTTTTTATGAGATGAATAAAGTGATTTCCATCTAATGTCTTATCAAATAACATTTTTCCTTTAGTGTTTACAAGAGTTAAATTATTTTTTATATATTTTTTATTGAAAATAAAGTTAGTAGAACTACATCTTATACAATTGAGTATAACTTTTCTTTGACTATAATTCTCTTTTGAAGAAATGTAATAATATGAATTAAAAAATTTATAGAGTATTCCTAGAAGCATGCCTTCTAAAAAATTACTTTCTATAAAAGGATAGTTTGTAGAGTATTGAAATTCAATTTGACAACTTTCACCTTTTTGTTTAAATGAAAGCACTTCGCCAAAACCAAAAAATTTGATTTGATCAAAGAAAAAATGGATACTTTCCTTTTTTATTTGTAATGAATGAAAGTCCCTGAGATAATCCACTGAAAAATTGCTTTGTTGGAATCCTATTGATTCAAATATTTCTTTTTTTGGGAAAAAATTAGAAATTGATTTCTCTAAATATGAAAAAAGATCTAAAGGAATCACCATCATAGGAAAATAGAGGAAGGATATTCCATACTCACAGAATTTGAATGTTTGTAAGCATTCCGATTTTTCCAAATAAGTGTTTTTTTTCACTTTACATTATTAGTTTAAACCCTTGATTATCAACAATTTGGATTGGGAATATATTCTCATCATAACTTGATCTTCTCATTTTTTTTATAGAAATGAATCTAGAATTTCCTCCTGCAAAAGAATTATATTCTAAATCAATAATTACATCTACTAAATATCTAGCCATCACATCCGAATCTTTTTCTTCTTTTTGAGAGATACAAATACTTGTCAAGTTTTCTATTGACTTTAATTTTGTTATGAAAAGATATAAGAAATTCTTGAGTGAATGTTTCATATTTTCATGTGAAGATGATTTTGATGGCAATACATATGATAATGTAGTTATTGAATCAATTACCACAAGAGATGTTTTTTTTAATGTTAACAAATCAATGATTTCTGTGATTGTATCTTTTGATATATCTTCTGAACCAATGGAAATTATCTCAAAATTCTTGAGATCTTCTTGTTTATTATTTGGAAATAATTGTTCCCACTGTTCCATCAAAGATGTTTTTTTTTCTTCAAATGTGAAATAAATACAGTTATTTTTTGAGTATTTTACATTATTGAATATTGTTTGAAGAGAGAAAATTGTTTTTCCTGTGCCTGGTGGTCCTGAGAGGAGTATTGTTGAGTTTTTTGGGAAACCTCCATGTAGCATGGCATCAATATTTTTTTCATATGTTTTTATTCTCTGCATTTTAGAACCTCCCTATTGAAAATAGAAAAATATATCTTGTCTTTGTTTCAATTCTTGTACATGGAACTGAACTACAAGGTAGAGAATCTTTTCTAAATTCTTTAGGTAATAAAAAGTATTTTGTTGATTCTCTTCTTCCTCTTTGAACTAATCTTGATTCAAATTCTAAGTTATTCTCTGAAAATAAATGCATTTTATCTAAATTTCCTTTTAGCCACAAAACTTCTTTTGTAGTTAATTCTAAAGTCACATTTATTTTTTCGTCTGATTGTGCTTTAAGGTTTAAAATCCTACCCATAGGTTTTTTATGAGAATAAATAATATAAGTATTACTTTTAGTTGGTTGAAAAAAAACTAATTTTGGGATAACAAATCCAAATTATTTGTCCCGATTACCATATGTTTCAAAGAAAACCATATCAAGTATTAATTCTTTTTCTACATGAGGTTTTTCTAGAGCATATCCTACTGGAAGTACTGCATCAATTGAGAGAGAACCAGAGATTCCAAGATACTCTTTTAGCACGTCATTTTGACATGCTTCAACCCAACATGAACTCAATCCTGCTGCATGAACTAAAGAGAGTATATTTTGAATATATGCTGCAGTATTTTGAATTGAATATCTCATTCCGTCTTGAGGATACATTGAAATTACTTTTGAATCATCTCTTACAATGATGAGAAGATAAGGTGCTTCAGAGAGCCAACATTGATTGAGAGCAATTTTTCCTATTTCGTTTTTTCTTTTTTGATCTTTTACAATAATTGTTCTATAGTTTTGTATATTTCCCGTAGCTGGAGCATTAAGAGATGCTTCAATAATATCATAAATTGTTTTTTCATCAACTTCTTTTGTTGAGTACTTCCTCACTGATCTTCTTGTTTTAATTGATTCTAAGTTTTGTTCAAAAAAAGATTTTTTTAATAGAGCATTTTCTTTTCTAAGATTTTTGAGTTCTTTTTCTGTAGGTAACACTTTTTGTGGTTCTGAGTAATCATCAGGAGAATAGTAATCATCTATCTCATGTTCTTTTTTACTTGAAAAAAATGATGTGAATCTATTTGTCATAGACTAATTTAGTGTTTTAATTTTATAAACGTTTGTGATTGACAAGAAGGTACTATTTAATGAAACCATCTAAAGCTTTATTTGATGATGTTGAGTCATCTTTTTTTTTCTTTTGTTTTATTGATGAAGATACCATTTTGATTTCTTCTTTTGATTCAATATTTTCTTGAATAGATAATGCTCTCTCAACTACATGTTTTGGAACACCACATAATTTAGCAACATGAATACCATATGATTTATCAGTTCCTCCTTTTACTATTTTTCTAATAAATTCTACTTCATTATTTTCTTCTCTTACCAACACATTATAATTTTGAATTGTTGAATAAAAATCAGAGAGTTTATTTAATTGGTGATAATGAGTTGCAAAAATTGTATCTGATCCTATTGAATTTAATTCTTCACTAATTGCCCATGCAAGAGCTAATCCATCGTAAGTAGAAGTTCCTCTTCCAATTTCGTCTAGAAGGACTAGAGATTGGTGGGTTGCGTTGTTGAGAATATTTGCAGACTCACTCATCTCAACCATAAATGTTGATTGACCTTCTGAGAGTTCATCATGAGCCCCAATTCTTGTAAAAATTTTATCATATACCTTAAGTGTTGCTTGAGTTGCTGGAACAAAAGATCCCATTTGTGCCATTATTGCAATGAGTGCATTTTGTCTTAGATACGTTGATTTACCTGCCGCGTTAGGTCCTGTTACTAATTTAAATGTTTCTTCTTTATCAAAAAATGTGTCATTTGCAATAAAGTGCGATACAAATCTTTCAATAACTGGATTTCTTCCTTCAATTAGTTGTGTTTTTCCACTAGAAAACTGAGGTCTTACATAATTGTGAAGCTGAGAGTTTAAAGAGTGTGAGAGTATAACATCTAGTTGTGCTAATTGTGCTGAGAGTTTTTGTAGTGACATGATCTCGTGTTGTAGTGTTTTAATTATGTTGTTAAATAATTCTAATTCCAATACTTTTATTTTTTCTTCTGCTCCTAAGATTTGACCTTCTTTTTCTTTTAATTGGGGCATAGTATATCTAATATTATTTGCAAGTGTTTGCTTTGGTTCGTATTCTTGTGGTACTTTTGAACTCTGTGATTTTGGTATTTCAATGTAATATCCAAATACTCTATTAAATTTAATTTTAAGAGTAGGAATCCCTGTTTGAAGCCTTTCTTGTTCTTCGAGCTCCATTAAAAATTCTTTTGAATTAAATGCAATGTTGAAGAGGCTCTCTAATTCCTCATTATATTCTTTTTTTATATATCCCATATCTCGAGTATGAGCAGGCGCGGAAGAAGAGATAGAAGACTCGAGTAGTGAGGTGACCTGGGGCAAGGTATCCATGTTTTTTATTTGTTTTAGAATTTCTGTTGAAAATAATTCCATGTGTTCTTTAATTAATGGTATTTTTTCTAATGAAATTTTGAGAGCATACAAATCTTTTGGCGATACTATTCCTGAAGCAATTCTTCCAGTTATTCTCTCAATGTCATAACATTGATCTAGAAGCTCCCTAATTTCATTTCTCTCAATAATATATTCATTTACTTCTTCAATAGCATCGAGTCTTTTTTCAATTTCATTTTTATCAACTAGTGGTTCAGTAATGTGTTTTTTTAGAAGTCTAGCACCAAGAGATGTTTTTGTTAGATTCAAAGCACCATAGAGTGTTTTTGATTTATCATTTGAAAATATTGAATGTGTAATCTCTAAATTTCTCAGAGATGTTGCATCAATGATCATATGAGATGAAAGATTTACTTCACTTACTTGATTAATATGTGTAAGCTCAATTTTTTGAAGTTTATAGATATAAAATAATAATGCTCCTGAAGAAATAAGTGATACTATATTTAGACTTGGGATCTCTCCAAATTGTTTTTTTAAAATTTGTTTAGCATACATTTCATTAAACCTCATATCTGAGAGAAAGTTATGATAAATATTTGCATTTGTTATGAAATCTCTAAGGGATTTTGTTATTGTTTTTTCACTCATAACGATTTCACCCGGAGAGTATTTTCTTATAATTGTTTTTACGTCTTCAATTGATGTTACTTGTGATGTGATAAATTCTCCTGTACTAATATCTACTAAAGAAATACCATATCCTTTTTCTTTTTCAAAATAAAGACACATTATAAAATTATTTTCTTCAGAAGGAAGATATTCATCTTCTAAAATAGTACCCGGAGTAATTACTCTTGTTACTCCTCTTTTTACGAGACCTTTTGCTTGTTTTGGATCTTCGAGTTGTTCGCACATCGCAACTTTGTAATTATTTTGAACAAGTTTTTTAATATAAGGATTTATTGAATGAAATGGAACTCCTGCCATCGGTGTATCCCCACGCTTTGTAAGTGTGATTCCTAGAACTTTTGCAGCTACTTGTGCGTCTTCATAGAATGTTTCATAGAAATCTCCTGCTCTAAAAAGAAGAATACAATCAGAATATTGTTGTTTTAACTCAAGAAATTGTTTCATCATAGGTGTTGGTTTTTTATTTTCCATTTTTTTCACTAGACACTTACTTCGTGCGTTCTTGTGCCTCGCTCAGATTCGCGAGGTGTCATAGAAAAATTTAAGTGAATATTTTTTTTAAAGATTTGGATTGAATATAGAATTAGTGAAAAAGAATATTTATAAACTGAATTTTTTTTAATTGAATATGGCAATTGGAACATATATTGCAATTGGAGTTGGAGTTATTATTGTCCTTTGGGTATTTATGACATACAATTCCTTAGTTGGACTCAGAAATAATGCTAAAAAAGCATTTTCTGGTATTGATGTTCAACTTAAGAGAAGATCAGATTTAATTCCTAATTTAATTAATACTGTTAAGGGATATGCTACTCATGAAAAAGAGTTACTTGAGAAAGTTACTCTTGCTAGAACTTCAATTATGAATGCCTCTGCACAAGGAGATGTTAAAGGAATGGCTCAAGGAGAGAATATGCTCTCAGGTGCATTAAAATCAGTGTTTGCTGTTGCAGAGAGTTATCCTGATTTAAAGGCTAATGAAAATTTTCTAAATTTACAAGAACAATTAGAAGAAACAGAAGATCAAATTGCCGCATCAAGGAGAATTTATAATGAAAATGTAACTGACTTTAATAATAAGATTCAAATGGCACCATCAAATATTATTGCAGGAATCTTTGGATTTAAAGAACAGGAATTATTTGAAGCTCAAGAATCCGAGAGAGCAAATGTAGAAGTTAAATTCTAATTATGAAAATTGGAGTTTTTTAAATTATTAAAAGTTGATTCTCAGAAGATAACTTCTGCAGAAAAAAACCTTTTTCTTAACCCCCCACAAATGCTATGGGATACAGTTGGTACTGTGAATATTTCAAGTATTAGATCTCGTTGTGCAAAAGTTGAAGCAAAATGTCAATTTCTAGAGGAAAATCCAAAACATCTTTCTAAACAATTTTTAAAATCCTATATTATAGGAATTATAGGAACTAGTGTTGGATTATCATTACTAGTTTTTGGAGTTGGCGATAACCTTGGAATTTTTTTAATCATTTTTTCCTGGATTTATACTGGTTTTCTTTACAAAGAAATTAAAAAACTCACCGTAGATATGATTAAGTTACAGATAGCTAAACAAAAAAATTGGATCTATAATCCTGATGAAGATTATTCCAAATGGCAAAAACTCTCACAAATATATCCTGAACTTTTTCGTATGGGAAATGAAAAGCAATATATCGAAGACCAATTTTGGGGAAATATGAATTATAAAAATAAAATATTTTACTTTCATTCTGGATTATTTAGCTATGACGTAGTAACTAGAGATTCTAAAGGAAGAAGACATTCAACCACTTATAAAAAACATTTTTTTAATATTTATGTTTCTAAATCTATTAATTGTAAGTTTATTTTAACACCTGAGAGTATGTTTGATAAAATTGGAAATATGTTCTCAAAAAAAGAGATAAATACAGAATCTAATAGATTTAATAAAACATTTGCTTTTACATATCAAGGACCTAAAGAAGAGCAATCACAACATATTGTTAAAGTATTAACTCCTGCAGTTCAAGAGAAATTACTCTCAATACATGATAGGAAAAAAAATCCTCAAATTTTATTTAATGATAATGTTATTTCATTTATGTTTGATGGCACATTATTTAAGAAATTGCATACCAATTTCAAAAAATCTCTTGATTTAGATCAAAGAGATGTTGACTTTTTAACTCATGAACTTGAAGACATATTAGATATTACAACTGAGATGGTTCAATATTTAGATTAAGATGACAGATAAATTAAATAAGATTCATGAATTACCATATGAAATTGAAGATTTAGATAATGCTAAGTATGAATTTTCACAAAAATCTATTAATGTTTGGGATCCTGGTTTAAGTATTTCTAATGATAATTTAGTAAGAAATTGTTCTAAAATACAAGCTCAATACTTGTATCTTGAGAAGAATTATTCTAAGGCTAAAAAGAAAATAACATATTCTAAAAATGTTGGAAAGTTAGGTTTTGTAATTTCCTTTATTCTAATGTTCTATATAGGCATAGGACTTGCAGCGTTTGTGTTGTTGATATGTTGGACACATTATCTCTCCTTATCTGCCATGTACAAATCATTAGCATCATCTTTGATAAAATTAAGGATAGCTAAAAAACAAAACTGGATTTATGATCCTGGTGATAGTATTGAAGCGTGGGAAAATTTAAGATTGCAACAACCAGAACTTTTTCAGATGGGAATTAAAGAACATAAAATAAATGAACAATTCTGGGGTTCAACTCTTTTTGAAAATAAGAGATATCATTTTTATATGGGTAATTTTTACTATACTGAAACAAAAGGTAGTGGAAAAGATAAAAGTGATTATGTTGTAACAAAACACTTTATGACAGTATATATGCCAAACAGAATTAAAGCAAGATTTTTACTTTCACCACAAGTTAATTTTGCAGGTATGGATAATACTGATAAACAAAAAGAAATAACTACTGAATCTAATGAATTTAATTCTTTATATAGGTTTAGCTATAGAGGGTCAAAAGATGATGTTTCAAATGAAATTTTTAAAATACTCTCACCTGCAGTTCAAGAAAAATTAATTAAACTTGCAGCAATTAAATTATATCCACAAGTTTTTTTTGCAGAAAATACTATTACGTTTATGTTTGGTGGAAGATGGGATTTTCAATTAAAAACTGACTTTAAAAAATCTTTAGAAGTATATCAAGAAGATATTGAATCTATGAATAAAGAAATCAATCTACTTGCTGAAGTAAGTAATGAAATTATTAAATATATTGATTGAATCTTTTAAAATCTAATTTTTTATAGTAATGATATGTAATTTATTTAAAAGCGTGGTGTCCTGGATACTAGACACTCATTTCATTCGTTCTTGTACATTATCGCTAAAGCGAGAATGTTTAAACCTTCCAGGTTATAAATCCTTAAATAGAAATATTATAGATAGAATATTAAAGCGTGGTGTCCAGGATTTGAACCTGGGTCCAGGCGTCCCAAACGCCCGATGATAGGCCATGCTACACCAACACCACATAAGAAATATGTTTGTAGCATGGAAAAAAAATTGAAGTTAAAATTTACTCGTCTGCAAAGTCTTCAATTGTGTATTTGAAATCTGATTCTTTCAAAATACCTTTGTTAGCTAAATAGTGTTTAGCAAGTAACATTAAAGCTAATCCTAATGATTTTTTACCTTTGTTGTTAATTGGAACAACTAAATCTAATTTGTTAGTTTTGTTGTTTGTATCACAGAATCCAACAGTAAATGTTCCTGTTTCATAAGCTTCGTTTAAAATGTTTTTATCAGTTAAAGGATCACATACAATTACTACTTTGTATTCTTTGAAATCATCTAAAGCTGCGTTTGTTAATTTACCTGGTAAGTATCTACCTGTAAATACATCACAACCAACTAATTTTGAAAATACTTGTAGTGGTTTTTTTGCGTTTTCTCTTCTTCCCATAATTACGAAGTCAGATGGTTCATATTTTGATAAGAAATTAATTAATACTTTTAATTTTGCATCAATGATTTCTGTATCGATAATTTTAAGACCATCAGCTCTAGCTTTTTGAATGTACTTCTCTGAGTAACCATTCTTATATTTAGTTCCGATGTGCACACCAGCTGTTAAGTAATCTTCAGCAGGTACGAGTGTTTTGTTATCAGTCATAGTAAAAATAAATGATAATCCCTTTATAAAACTTACCTGAAGAAAGCCCTAGGAATTATAAAGCAGAGATACATTTAAATATGGTGAATTAGTGAAGGAAGTATATATGTTAGGTTATAATGTTGAAAAAACAACTTTAATTCCAATTGATAAGATAAAAAAGGACATTAAACAATTCAAAGAAAACTGTTCTAGAATGGGCTTGTATAATCCAAATACTGATGAGTATATAATTCCTAAAGTAGAGATTACTGATTCTGAAAAAAAAAAATTACTCTCATTTAGGGGGAATTTTAGCACAGATGTTTCATTTAAGGAAGATTTCTCCTGGATATTTATAAATATGGATTTTCTAATTTCTGACCATTTACTAGAGAAAACAAATGGACATTTTGGTAATTTAACGTCTTTAGCTCGTACTGGAATCCCCAAATATGATTTAGAATTAGCTCTTGTGAGAAATGTTAAAACCACACAAGTAGTAGAACAAATATTTAGATTACTTGAAGACCCTGACCTTGATGAAAAAAAACATCTCCCACACATCCTAGGTGCATTAAAGTACATTGAATTGTTAGAATTATCTCCTGTGAACTTAGATAGATTAAAAAAGTATAAAGGGTATTATACTAGAATAGAATCAATTCTAATTACAAGTTATGAACACGAAGATTTTTTTTCTAAGTATTTATTTCAAATGGGAGAATTTAGGAGAAAACCTACTTTCTTTTTAGATTCTATTCGAAATCCAAATTCCTCTTTAGCAATGGCTTTTAAAGATATGGAACTATAATTAACCTTTTAAGTTTTAAGTTATTTCTATTTCTATGATTTCATCTCTTAATAGAGGAAACTGTGCATCTCATAATAATAGAGATTTTTAATTCTAATTTTACTATTTATATATACAAGACAAATAGCTAGAAAAACTAGTTCAAACACATTTTAGATAAAACATGACAAGATACGAAAATACAACACAAGAACAGAACACAAATAATAAGGCAAAAGAGACAGTTCTAAAGCAGGCAAATACATTAGAGGGGTGGCCAGAAGTTAAGGGATATGATTTTGAGGGAGAATTTAATTTTGAGATGTTTATGAAATCTTATCTCAACACCGGACTTCAGGCAACTTGTTTAGGACAGGCAATTGAGATTACAAAACAGATGAGAGAAAATGACACTACTATTTTTTTGGCATTTACTTCAAATATGGGAACCTCAGGTGTTCGTGAACATATTAATTATCTTGTTAAACATAACTTAGTTCATGTTTTAGCTACAACTGCAGGTGCCATTGAAGAAGATATTATTAAATGTTTCAAAGAATTTGTTTTGGGAGATTATAGGGCAAATGGAGCATACCTTAGAGAAGAAGGAATTAATAGAACGGGAAATATTTTTATTCCAAATGATAGGTATTTGTATTTTGAGAAGTTCATGAATCCATTTTTTGAGAGATTGTTAAAGATGCAAAAAGATTCTGGAGAGATTATTGGAATTAAAGAATTTGTATATGAGCTAGGGCATGAATTAGAACTCCAAAATATTGAAGGTAAAGAGAGAAGTTTTACTTACTGGGCATATAAAAATAATTTGCCTTTTTTTTGTCCTGCACTTCCTGATGGATCTATTGGGGATATGCTTTATTTTTTTAAGAAAAATCACCCTGAATTTAAAATTGATACCTCAGATTATATCGTTGAGGCAACAGATTTAGGTCTAGATTGTGAAAAAATGGGAATTATTGCTCTTGGTGGTTCTGTTCCAAAGCATCTAGTCTCAAATGTTGGTTTATTTAGAGATGGTGCTGATTATTGTGTCTATATTAATTCTGGACTAGAAATGGAAGGATCCAATGCTGGAGCTCCAATTGATGAGGCAGTTTCTTGGGGTAAGTTAAAACCTGATGCTCAAAAAGTTAAAGTTGAAGCTGAAGCTTCTCTTGTCTTTCCACTGCTTGTTGCAAGTGCATTTAAGTTGTATAAGGTTAAGTAAATTTATAAAAAATAAAAATGCATTTTTATTATGGACGCATACGCAATCACAAAAGAAGATTATCCTACTTTAATGGAACTCGATAAAAAAGTGTACCCTACAGATGATCCTGTCACACCCGAGATTTTTGATCAATGGTTTGCAAATAATCCGGAATTTGGAATAATTTTCAAAGAGTCACACACACACACACAGGCAATGCAATTATAATCCCACTTAATAAAAAAGGTTGGTATGGATTAACCTCTGGAGAATTATTAGAATCAGATTTGAATTCTGAGTATATTTTTGATAATTCTAGAGACAAGGAATTATGTTTACATGTATATCACATTGAAAAATTATCTGAAATTAAGAATTTCTCTATTTTAGTTTTAGAAAAATTACAAAAAATTATTTCAAAACTTAAAGAAACTAATTCTAATTTAGTTGTTTCTGGTTTTTCAGGATTATGTGTTACAAGCCAAGGTATTGGATTGTTCTATAATAAATTTAATTGTAGGGAAAGAGATTTTATTAATAGCGAAGTTATTTTAGAAAAAAATTCAAAAATTAAAATTGCTGATGAAGAAAATCTTGAAGAGTTAAATAAAGATTTATCTCAAGGGTGGAGTTATAAGAATAGATGTAAGATGTTAGTTACCTATCCTAATGAGTTTAGTATTGTTTGGAATTATTTGAGATAATATTAATTCTTTTTTCTTGAACTTCTTTGAATTTATTTTGATGGATATCTGCAATTTTTCTTAAAACTAAATCTTTGTGTAAGGTAAATATCATATCACAATTAAGAAAAGAATTAAAATTAACTTCTCCATTTGACTCATCTTTTTTTAGTTCAATCTGATAATTTTTAGTTAGTTTTTTCTTCGTAGAAATTTGGATAAAGATTTTATTATCTCCTTTAATATCTCCCACTAATAAAGCTGGCCTTTTCTTTGTAGATGAAATATCTGAAAAAGGAAAATTAACTAGATATATTTCTCCTTGTTTCATTGTAAATAAGCAAATGCTTCCTCATCTTCTTTGGATAACCAATCTTTTGCTAATGCTTTTTCAGATAGCAAAGAACATTCAAACCCAAGCATTTTTTCATTAAATTCTTCTTTCTTTAATTCTTTATACTCTTCAATGATTTTATTTATTGCATCATTTTTGTTTTTAATTCTTCTTTGAGATTTAAATACATTAACAAAAGTACTTGTTTCATTATTTAAATCAATTGTAGTTTGTACCATTTTCAAAAATTTAGTAATTTTTGGACGTTAGATAAAGTCTAACATTTTACTATAAAATACTATAGATTACTATATTTATAAATTTAACTTTTAAGATTTATCCTGTAGGTAACAAACTCTTAAATAAATTGAATTATTTACTCTTTTATGCAAAAGAATTTTTCAAATATTCTCTCATATATTGATTATTTTAAGAAACTCATCGAAGTTGAAAGAAGAGAAGATAGAAAACAACACCATGAAGAGATCTTAAAATTCTCCCCTCAAAAAAGAGAGAGAGTTGGAAGAGCCATTCTTAACCTCCAAGGAAAGCCTGCTGGCCGAGGTCTTGGAAAAACATACTTAGTAAAATTTACTTCTTCAAAAGATTTAGATCACTCTATTCAAGTTGGAGATTTAGTGATAGTTACACAACGGACAAAACCAAATGGTCTTGAACAACAAGGAACAGTTGTATCAAAATCTAAGTCCATGATTACTGTTGCTTATTCACAGAGACCTAGTTCTTATCATTATCTAGAAAACCTTCGTCTTGATTTATTTACCAATGATGTTGTTTTTCAAAGACAGCTTAGTGCATTACAAAAGATGAAAGGAGCTTGGCCATTAAAGAGAAATTTACTTGGACAACCTCTTTTTAATCATGGAAAAAAGTTACAGAAATCATTTGAATTTGAGAACTCTAGTTTAAATTTAAAACAACAAGATGCAATTAAATCAATAATTAATACTGAAGATTTTTTTCTTCTTCATGGTCCACCTGGAACGGGAAAAACTACAACATTAGTTGAAGCAATTTTACAATTTGCAAAACAAGGAAAAAGAGTTTTAGTTTGTTGTGATTCTAATCAGGGTGTTGATAATATCTTAGATAAGTTATCTAAATTTACAACTCAGAAGGTTGTAAGAATTGGAAATCCATCTAGAATTGATTCTGATTTGACTAAGCTCTCGCTTGATTCCATGCTTGAATCAAATGAATTTTACAAAGAAGCTCTTTCTTTATATGAACAAGTTGATCATTATTTTAAACTTCAAAAACAATATCAAAAACCTACTAAGGATTTAACTAGAGGGCTCAGTGATGCACAAATTATTAGATTCTCAAGAGAAAGAAAAGCAGCTAGAGGTGTGCCTGCTCCATTGATTAGAAAAATGGGACAGTGGCTTGAGTATCAATATATGATTCGTGAACTTCAAGAAAAAATAAGAAGGTTTGAAAGTCATGCTGTCGAAGAGATACTCTTATCAAAACAAATTATTTGTACTACAAATTCTTTTTCTGGAGGTGATCTTCTTGAAGAATTTTTAGCAATTACAAAAAAAACTTTTGATGTAGTAGTTGTGGATGAAGCAACACAAGCGACAGAACCTTCATGTCTTGTTCCTGGAACTCTTGCGCCTCGTCTTATTTTAGCTGGCGATCATAAACAACTTCCACCAACAGTAATAGGAGGAGATGAATCATTATCATTGAGATACTCTTTATTTGAGAGATTAATTGATATCTATGGAAAAGAGAGGTCACTTATGCTTGATACACAATATCGTATGAATAAAGAAATTATGTCATTTTCAAATAAACATTATTATGATGGTAAACTTATTTGTGGAAATGAGAATAAAGGATGGACTTTAGAGAAAGATTATTTTGGAAACAAGCCACTTATATTTGTTGATAGTCTTACTTCCAAAGAAGAAAAAAAAGAGCATTCTACATCATATTTTAATACTATAGAGTGCTCAATTGTGGAAAAGTTGGTTTCCAAGTACTTAAAGGAATATCCTTCATCGGAGATTGGAATTATTACACCTTATGATGCACAAGTTAGAGAGCTTAAGAAAAGAATTACTGACGTGAAGATAAGTTCTATTGATGGTTTTCAAGGTGGGGAGAGAGAAATAATTATCATCTCATTTGTAAGATCAAATTCCAAGCAAACTCTTGGGTTTTTACAAGATTTTAGACGACTTAATGTTGGAATTACAAGAGCTAAGAAAAAGTTAATTTTAGTTGGAAATTATACTACCTTATCGACAAATAAAGAGTATAAGGAACTACTTGATTCTTGTGAACATATTAAAATAGATTTATAACATATAAGATATACACTTTTTTATGTTAAAAAAAAGTAACCTTTCTTTATTAATTGCATCTGCGTTAAGTAATGCAACTATTGACGAAGAATATCATCAATCTGAAAATAGATTTCATAATACTATTTTTAGAGAATTTTCTTATATACTTACTGCCTACAAAGAGGGTTTTGTAGTTGATACTCATGAAGGAGAAGTATTTGAGAGTGTACATTGTGTCAAAGGAATACAAACTATTATTTCTCCATATCAGACAAAACCTTTGTATGGAAGAGAGCTTAAAACATTTATTTCACAATTATAATAGTCGTAAGATAAATATATAAAGATAAAATAAAAGAAGTAATTATGAATAAAGGATTAATGATTATTATGGGAAGTATAGTTGATTTTTCAAGCCCTAGATTAAGTAATACAATTGTTTTATTACTTGACCACCAACAAGAATTGTTTTCAAAAGATAGAATTATTGGAGAGGGTTACTATTCTTTGAACACACATCAATACAATCTCTGCCCCCAACAAAGATTTGACTCAACAAAAGACTATTTTTCAAATCATGGATATCAAGTACCTACTTCAACTCGTCCAGTTAACATGAAACGAACCATGCTTAGAAGATGAATCTAACATTAGAAAAAGAAGTACCCAAAGGAATTCCTAAACATGCTAAACTAGTTTTTAAAGGAATTCTTTTTGATACATGGCACTGGGAACAAGAACTTTTTGATGGTAGTTTTACAACATTTGAGGCAGTTGTAAGAAAAGGATCTACTCAACTTCTTTGTATAGTTGAAGATAAAATTTTGCTCTATGAAGAAGAACAACCACTTAGAGGTTCATTTATTTCTCTCCCAGGAGGACAATTAGATGACTCTGATGAAACTCCAGAATTAGGTGCTAAAAGAGAATTACTTGAAGAGATGGGAATGGAAGGTCAGTTTGAATTTTTTATGGAAACTTCTCTTGGCTCTAATATAATTTGGCCAACATATTATTATATTGTAAAACATTGTTCTATTGTACAAGAACCACAAAGAGAGGCAGGTGAAAAAATTACTCCTCTGTTATTGTCATTTGAAGAATTTGTTACTTATACTCAGCGAGAAGATTTTAGAAATAAAGGATTTCAACACTACATTAAATCACTCATTGATGAAAATGCTCTTGAAGAATTTAGAGATAAATTACTGTAATTCTTTTTCAACTACTTTATGTAAGAGATGAAGAACCTTTGTTCTCTCATGATATGATCTGACTATATTTTTTGTTCTAAAGTTAAACATATCTTCTGGTTTGTGGAGAAGGGATTTTGTTTTTAATTCTTTGATTGTTGTCTCATGTGAAAATGCTAATCTCTCACCTGTGTCCATAGATTCGTCAGTTATTCTATGAATTGTTGTAATAATCATTGCTTCATCTAACATTTCTTTTATCTCTGCATTTAATCCTTTAAATTTCATCTCGTTATTCTCATCTAGAATTCTTAAGTCTGCATGGTGAATATTTAAAATTTTTACATGCGGCCTCGTAAATTTTAAAAAATCCATAAATGAATTTGGAATGAGTTTTGTATAATTATTTGTAATGATTAAATCTGGTTCAAATTCATTTACATAAATTCCTAAATTATCAAAATATCTTTCCTTGTCTCTTTCATACATTTTAGACTTGTCAAAAGTATAGGTGTAAAAATTATCTAAATCTTCAATTTCAAAGGGAAATTTTCTATCAAGAATTAAAAAAACATCAAAATCTGAGTATTCTTTAGCAAAAAGTTTTGCAACATTAACATAAGAAGATGATAAAAAAACGATATGTTTTCTTTTTTTACTTTGATCTCCTTGTTCCATAGAAAAAAGAATTAATTTTTGTTTAAAAAGATTTTTAGGAAGATCATATTTTCCCTTATGAGAAGTTACTTTTAATTATAATAATTTATTTTTAAATACAATTATGTTATTGTTATTTAAGGAAAATCCATTAATTATGAAATTTTCTTTATTTCAAATTATCTATAGGCTCTCAATTGGTATTATCGTTCCATTTTTTTCCTTGATATTGAACCAAGCAGGTTGGAGTATCTCCGAGATTACTTACTTTTTTTCATTAGCAGCATTTGTTATTTTTTTTCTAGGTCCAATTATTGGAAGGGTAGCTGATGAAATTGGTAAGAAAAAAGTTATTGTCTTTGGGCTTAGTATCCAGATGATTTTTTTTCTCCTCTACTATTTTACAATTGATCATATTTATCTAACATATATAATTAGGTTTTTTGAAATTATTAGTTTTATTTGTGTAGGAGTTGTTGGCATTGGTGCTCTTGAGGATTTGATAGGGAAGAGAAAAAGAGGTTTTTTCACAGGACTCATACTTGGAATTGGAACACTAGGTTCTCTTTTGGGGCCAATTCTTGCGGGATATATTGCACAATATTTTGAAGCAAAAGTTCTTTTTCTTTTTGCCGTTCCACTTACTTTTTTGTCAATTTTATTTATATTATTATTACCTGAATTTAAATTATCAAATAAAAAATTTTCTAAGAGTGATTTGAATATTTTTAGTGAATTCTCAGTATTTCTGAGAGAGAAAAAACTCAGAGGCATGGCGATTTTTGGTATTTTGATGAATTCAAAAAATCAAATTTATGCTATTTTTTTTCCAATTTTAATTGTATCTCAAATGGGGTATTCAGAATCAGTTCTTGGATATTTATTAGCAATACCTGTATTTTTACATATTTTTCAATTTATTTTTGGAAAAATTGGAGATACAATATCTTCTGAATTTGGCGTTATGCTAGGAGTATTTTTAGCTGCTATTTCGATTTTTTTTCTACCTTTTGTTAAAACACTCCCAACAATTTGTTTTTTACTTGTTGTGTATGGTATTGGAAGTAGTATTTGGAATGTTAATGCTTGGACATTAATGGGAGAAGTTGCTAAGAAAAAACATATTGAAGGGGAAATCGTTGCTACCTATTCTTCTCTCTCTAAATTAGGAGTATTTATTTCAACATTAGTTTCAGCAACTCTTGTTTCATTTTTAGGAATTGAGAAAACATTACAGTTATTTGGAATACTAATTTTACTAAGTATGATTATAGTACTTTACTTTTTTAAACCATTATTCCACCATGAAAAACATGGAAGTTACTTTGATAGAGTTAAGTAAAATTATTTATCAAAAAGAACATAGCAGATAATGCTCCTAGAGTCCCGCATGATCTTTTTCTTTGACACTCCTTGCGTAAGCAAAGCTTACTTAAGTCATTAAGAAAAAGTAAGTTCGCTTACGTTCTCTTAAACTCAACCTGTTGAGATTTATCTCCAAAAGAACAGAGGATTTGAACATAGTTCAAATCATTACTTCTTAGATTTTATCCAAAACAAAAACATAGCAGATAATGCTCCTAGAGTATCCATCAAAATATCTTTTTGTGCGTCCCAGATATCTCCTTGAGATCCGAGTACTTCGATTCCTGCTTGTGGATCTGCTGATACTGCATACCACCACTCGATTACTTCGTAAGCTCCTGCAACTGCCATGATGAAAAATATTGGCATGAGATAGAGTACCCATTTTTTATTTACTGCTTTTGTTTTTTGCAGAAATTCTGCCATTGCATATGCATAGAAACCTACTGAGAAGTGAGCTATTCTATCATAATGATTTCTCTCAAATCCAAATAAATTTGTAAACCAATCAAATGGAACTCTTGCAAAAGTAAAGTGTCCTCCAATTGTATGCATGAGAATAAATATAGACATGAGAATATATGCTGTGTTTGAGAATTGAAATCTTTTGTAAGTAAATGCTAAAAAGGCAACAATTATCATCACAGGGATATTTTCTGCCCACCATACTGCCCGATCATAAGGATTAATTGCAAGTATGAGAAATAATACTATGTAAATTCCTAAGAGTATTTTTGGAATATGTTTTTTAATATCCATAGGAATTAGAGAATTATTGTTTTTATATTATTTTGTTTTTTGAAAAAGGAAATGTTGAATCCCTTAACTATTATATTTTTGCATATTTTTTCTAAACCTATTTCTTTCTTTTCTAAAGTGAATATGTGCTATTAAAAATATCATAAATAAAGATCCTGTAAAAATAAGAGGGATATAGTGTGTAAAAATACCTCCTACAACTATTATTCTAGGACTTCTAGAATCAAATGTAACTGTAACTTTTTCATTTAAATCTAATAATTTGCCAGAAGTACATATTTCCCTATCTTTACCACAATATTTTCGAGTATATTTTTTTGGAACTAAGTACTCCTCTCCCTGATAAGTATATTTTAAAGTATAATCATAACCAGATATATATCTACTATCTTGAATTTGGGACTTTGTCGAAACTACAGCAGTTGTAGAATCTAAATAATCAAATTTTTCATATTCAATTGCTAAAATAAATGCAAAGAATATAAAAAAAAGAATTGCAAAAGTTAGAGAGCCTAAATAAAACTGTTTTAATTTTTTTTCTTCTGAAATAGACATACTATTTTTTATTGAGTAATATTTATAAGAGTACTTATTTATATTTTACTATGGAAAAAACTCAAGTGTTGGTAATTCATGGTGGAACTTCTTTTACTCACAATGAAGATTTTTATGAGTTCTTAGAGAATTATAACATTGATTTTTCTTATGAGTCTGGTAAAGATTGGAAAGCAAATTTACATGAAGATTTAGAAGAGAATTTTGAAGTAATTAGACCAACTATGCCAAATAAAATGAGGGCTGATTATCATGCATGGAAGATTTGGTTTGAAAAATATGTAGGCCATTTATCTTCTAAAAAAATTATTTTAATTGGACATTCTTTGGGAGGTATTTTTTTAGCTAAATATTTATCTGAAAATAACATGCTAGACGAACTTAAAAAAAGTTCTCTTGCACATCATTCAAGTCATGATGTTCCACAAGAAATTTATGGTCTTTATTTAGTTGCTGCAGTATTTGATTACGGGGTTGATAAAGCACTGGGTAATTTTAGATTAGATTTAGAAAAACTATCTAATGTATCGAAACAGTGTTCTCAAATTTATCTTTATCATTCAAAAGATGATCCTGTTGTTCCATTTAATCATTCAAGAGAATACCTGTCGCGTTTGGAGGGAAGTGAGTTGATTGCATTAGAACATAAAGGACATATTAATCAAGAACATTTTGAAGAATTAGTTAAGAGAATTAGAAATAGTAATTAAATAAAAATCATTAATTACATACAAATGTATAATAATTTTTATATATTCAAAAATAAAATTTATTTATTATGCTTTTACTAAAAAGATATAATGAATTGTCAATATTATTTTTCTATTTTTTACTATCTATCTCACCATATAATATTTATGGATTTTCAGGATCTGGGGCTGGAACTCCAATTGATCCGTTTGAAATTACAACGTGTACTCAACTACAAGAAATGAACAATAATCTTTCAGCTAGTTATGAATTAGTTAACCCTATTAATTGTTCAGGGTTTGATTATGGTGATGGTTTTGGTTTTAAACCAATTGGAAATTGTACTGGAAGTTGTTTTTCCAATGATGATGAAAATGTTTTTAACGGAACTTTGGAAGGGAATAATCATTACATCTCAGATATTTTTATTAATAGAAGTTCCTTAGATGCAGTAGGAATAATTGCCTACTTAGAGGATTCAATGGTTCAAAATTTAAACATTGAGAACATGTTAATTTATGGTGATCAATATATCGGAAGTCTTGCTGGAATAAGTTATTACTCTTCTATCTCTAATTTGTATGTTTCAAATATTACTATAAATGGAACTACAGATATTGGTGGATTAGTTGGAGTTTTTGGGACGGGAAATCTTGATAATTCCCAAACTTCAGAAATTAATATTAGAGGCACACAATATCTTGGTGCAGCTGTAGGATTTAGTGGTTGGCAAGGAAATATTTACTCATTAAACTCTCAAGGAACTATATCTGGCACATCAGATATAGGGGGGTTAATCGGATATTTGGGAGATGGAAATCTTACTAATTCTTATAGTGAAATTAATATTAGTGCTTCTTCTAATAACATCGGTGGATTAATTGGATATTCTTATCAAGCTTTAATTTCGAATTCTTACTCAACTTCAATAATAAATTCAACGACATTTTCTCCAGATAGAATCGGTGGATTAATTGGATACGCCGAACTTTCTACATTGGATAAAGTTTCTTCAAATGTTATTATTAATTCAACAGGGGATTTTTTAGGAGGATTAATTGGATATTCTCTGACTTCTACAATTAGTAATTCCTATGCTATTGGAGAAATATTTTCAGGATTTCCAAATTATATTTCGGGAGGATTAGTTGGAAATTTTGAGTCATCAGCATTAAGTAATTCCTATTCAAATGTTAATGTTTCTGGAGACGATAGAGTAGGAGGATTAGTTGGATATTCTTCTTCGTCAGTAATATCGAACTCATATGCTTTAGGAGATATGGATTGTGATTGTTCTGCAAACCTACAAGGAGGATTAATTGGAATAATATATTCAACAACAATAAATAATTCCTTTTGGTATAACTCTTCTGAGAATAGTAATAGGAGTATTGGACAAGGAAGTGGTGATATTACACCAATTATTACACTTTCTTATTTTTTCGATTATAGTAATCCTCCCTTTGATAGTTGGGATTCTAGCATTTGGGATTTTTCTGGAAATACACCTACATTAATATTAAATCCAAGCTCTTTAGTTAGTTCAACAAATGTAGCTTCATTATTTCCTTTTGGATATTTAGCATTCAGTCTAATTGTATTATTATCTTTTTTTGTAATATAAGGACTAAGATTTTGAGAAAATATTTAAAATAAATTTTAGTTTATTGATTTTTAGGTTTTTCAATAATGTCCCATTGATCTTTTCTTTTAACACTCCTTACTTAAGCAAAGCTTACTTAAGTCCTTAAAGAAAAAGTAAGTTCACTTACGTTCTCTTAAACTCACCAAAAGAACTTTTGAATAATTAAAAATTATTCTTTTTTAGGTTTTTCAGTGATATCAAGTTTGATATGTAATTCTTTTAATTGCTTAGCATCAACAGGACTTGGGGAGTTTGTTAAAGGACAAGTCCGAAACGATCTTTTTCTTAGACGCTCACTTTCAGATCGCTAAGAAAAAGTCTCACCAAAAGAACTTTTGAATAATTAAAAATTATTCTTTTTTAGGTTTTTCAGTGATATCAAGTTTGATATGTAACTCTTTGAGTTGCTTGGAGTCCACAGGACTTGGGGAGTTTGTTAGTGGACATGTCCATGCTTTTGTTTTAGGGAATGCGATTACATCTCTAATTGAAGTTTTTCCTTCTAGAAGCATTACAATTCTATCAATTCCAAATGCTAAACCTCTGTGCATTGGAGCTCCATAATTATATGCTTTTAGGAACCAACCAAATTGTGACTGGATTTCTTCTTCTGGCATTGCAATAATTTCGAATACTTTTTTCTGTAATTCTGGTTTGTAGATACGCAGCGCACCTGAACAAATTTCAATTCCATTAAAGGAGAGATCATAACAATCTCCATTTAATTTTAGAAGTTCATTTTTGTGAGTTTCAATATCTTCTTTTGTTTTAATGTTTTCTTCAATGAATTTTACTGCTTCTTCATTTGGCATTGTAAATGGTGAATGCTCTGCTTTTAATCTATTTCCATTTTCTTCATCAATTTGGAAGAGAGGGAAGTCAGTAATCCAAGCAAATGCATCTTTTTCACTAATTAATTCTAATTCTTGTGCTAATCTTCTTCTTAGTGCATCAAGTACATCATTTGTTGTTGATTTGGAATCTGCAATAAAGAATAGTAAATCACCTGTTTGACCTCCAAGGTTTGATCTAATTGACTCTAATTCCTCTTCTGAGAAGAATTTAGCAATTGATGATTCGATTTTATTATCTTCAATTACTTTCATCCAAGCCATTCCTTTAGCTCCATGTTCTTGACAGAATTCAATTAATTTATCAATTTGTTTTCTTGAGTATTTTTCTTGACCGTTAGGAACTCTAAGTCCTTTAACTAGACCTCCTCTTTCAACAATTGATTTGAAGACGGAAAACCCGCAATTAGCTGCAATATCTGAGATGTTTACTAATTCTAATCCTTGAATTCTCATATCTGGTTTGTCTGAACCATATTTATCCATCGCCTCGGCGTAGGTGAGAGACTTGAAATCAGCGTGAGACATGTCTTTATTATACACTTTCATAGCTTCAATTAACGAGTTTTCCATTAGTTCTCTAAATTCTGGCCAATCCATGAATGACATCTCAAGGTCTAATTGAACGAATTCTAGCTGCCTATCTTTTCTAGAGTCTTCATCTCTATAACATTTAGCAACTTGATAGTATCTCTCGAAGCCGGCGACCATTAGCAACTGTTTAAACAGTTGTGGAGACTGGGGTAAAGCGTAAAATTGGCCTTCGTGTTTTCTTGATGGAACAAGCATATCTCTTGCACCCTCAGGAGTTGATTTTGTAAGAGTTGGAGTATCAACATCAATGAAATCATGATTGTCAAAAAAGTATCTTAGAGCTGAGATGAATTTATGTCTTCTTTGGAATCCTTTAAGCATTTCAGGTCTTCTTAAATCTAAATATCTATATTCAAGCCTTAATTCTTCGTTTACTTCTTGAGTTGATTCTTTATCTAAATCAAAAGGTAGAACATCACATGCGTTAACTAATGTAAATTCTTTTACTAGTACTTCAACTTCTCCTGTGTTGTGTTTTTTATTAACAGTTCCTTCAGGTCTTGGACGAACCATTCCGTGGATTTCAATTAAGAATTCTCTTCTATAAGATTCAACTTCTGAGAAATTTTTAGTTACGTCTGGGTCAAAAACAATTTGAGTTAGACCCTCTCTATCTCTTAAGTCAATAAATTTTTTCCCACCGTGGTCTCTAATTCTTTGAGCCCATCCGATAAGCTTTACTTCAGATTTGTCATCTTCTATTCTAAGTGCATCACATGTGTGTGTTCTAATCATAGAAAATACTAAAAATTGAAAGTTTATAAATTTTAAGTCTAGAGTTAACTTTTTAGAAAAGAGAAAATTACTCCTCAATTGTTAAAAGAAAGTCTCCTTGTGCAAAACGTTGGTTAGATCCTTGAAGATATTCTAGAATAATTACTCCTTGAGTTTGTTGTTCTTCAAATGATTTTGAACATGAAACCATAACTTTAACATCTTGACCTAACTGAAAAGATTGGGGATTGATTGAATCAATTGTACATTCATTACCTTCTATAGTTACACTACTGTCTTCTAAGATATTTCCTTTTTCATTTGCAGTATAAGTAGCAACAAGTTCTAACTGATTTCCATATGCTTTTGACCTCTCAGGTTTACCATCAAAACCTAAAGAAAAATCATATAGTGGTTCTTCAAGTATTTCTGAAGGACCAGTTGAGCATGCTGAGAGAAGTAATGTAACTAGTACAACCATTACTAAATGTATTTTCATACGAACTACTGTTTGTTCACATATTTAAATATTTTTAATTTTTGATGAGAGTAAAATCAATATTTTTCTCATTGAAATATTTTCTTTGGATGGATTGATTTTCCAAATAAACCACGAATATCTTTGACTGGCGATTTCCCATGCTCTAAAGTTTTAATTGAGTGTTTAGGTGTTCTGAGAATATTTGAGGTTCCACTTGAAGTTAACCTAGAGGTTTTTACTGTTTTTGGTTTATCTTTATCTAAGAGAAAATCTGAAACCATATAGTAGTCATCACTTGGTGGCTGATATGTTGAATCTCTGAGCAAGTGTACTGATCCTGGAGGATAATAACCTATTTTTGATTGTAGAGCACCCACAATATCTGCTCTAAAAAATCCTTGATCTACACCATTGTTTAATAGATCATATGCCTTAAGTGCAAAAGATGAATTATTATGAGAGTTGAAATTTTTTGGAAATAAAAATGCACTATAATTCATAGCTACTTTTAATATACTTCCAAATTCATCGGTGGCAGAGTTAAAATGCTCAAGCATATGATGTAGTTGTTCAACATCTAATGGGAGATTATCATTAGGTTTTATTGGATCAAGTGATAGGCCTTTTTTTAGATACTTTTGTGATTCTTTTTGTATTTCTTTTACTAGTTGCTTTCTTCTATAAGCTTCCTTTTTCTTAGAATCAACTTTTGAGTCAATATTTAATGGACCATAAATATCTCCTTCTTCAAAAAAGGAGGTTACTCTTGGAGAAGCAAGACCTATGTTGTATGTTAATGACGCCATAACTGCAGTCATTTTTAGTGAAAAAGCAATTGCGTCACCATTAGAATTTGTTTCTCTTAGTAATTGAGAATTTACTTCTGGTGATGAAAACCTATGACCTTGCTCTATTAATGTGTCAATAATTAATCCCACTAATGAACCAGTGTAGAGTGATTTTAATGTTTCATTATTATTAATCATTGCCTCACGAGTCTTGGTTGAAGATTGTGAATCTGATACATTGTAGAGTGTTGCTAGAACTTCAACACAATTTTGAGGTGTTGATGTTAATGAGATTAATGAGGAGGTGATTTCCATTAATTTTTTTCTTCCCACCCGTTTTCTTTCAAGTATTTGTTTACTTAAATTTGAGTAATTTTTTCTATCATCTTCTGCAAATTTCTTATGATCACAATACCTTGGTGCCCCTCTTTCTTCATTGTCACAAATCTTTTTGTGCCTGTAATATGATGATTCTAATTCTTTTAACTGATCTAAGTCGCTTTTATAATGTTCAAAAAAATAAATTGGATGGCCATAGGTTAACTCAGATTTTTTTCCAGGACCAAATCTAAATGATTTATATTTTGAAATTAAAGAACTAAGGTCTTTAGTAAAAACACTTTCTTCTGAATTTTTATGTTCTCTTTGTGTTTTTAATAAACTTACTTTTGTTGTCACTAATAGTAGTAATGGAGTTATATTTATAAATATTATTTCTCAAAGATTTTTTTTTCGAGGAATTCTTTAGGTAATTTTTTGTATTTACCTGGCTTCATCCCTGTTTTTTGCATTGAGAGTCTTCCAATTCTTGTTCTCTCTAGCGTCTCAACTCTATAATTAAATGTTTCAAACATTCTTCTAATTTGTCTTTTTTTACCTTCATTTATTTTTATTTGATAGGTGTTTCCAATTTGCTTAATTGAACAAGGTGAGAGTTTATAGTCATCGAGCATAATTCCTTTTTCGAGTTGTCTTTTATGAGTTTGATCTAAAGGTTTGTTTAGTGTTGCTAAATATTCTTTTTGAATTTTTGAGCTAGGATGAATGATTTTATTTGCAAAATCCCCATCATTTGTTAGAATTAATAGTCCTGATGTGTCTTTATCCAAACGTCCTACAGTGAAAAGACCCGAGACTTTATCTTGGGACTTGAGGAGATCAAATACTGTTTCTTTGTTATGTGGGTCATTATTTGAACAAACATATCCTATTTTTTTATTCATTAAAATATATGTTTTTTCTTGACTGTGAATATTTAAAATCTGATTATTTACTTTAATTTGATCATTAATTGTACAATGACTCCCAAGTGAAATTTGTTGTCCATTTACTTGGACTTTTCCTTGAGCAATGAGTTCTTCTGCTTTTCTTCGAGAGTATTCTCCTGAGAGTTGCATTATTTTTTGAACTCTTTGCTTTTCTTCCATAAGAAATGGGAGGTGTCTTCTATTTATAAAATTAAGATGTTATTTCCTTAGTATAATGAAAATGTCGAAAATAGTGGTCCTAAATAGAGTAATATTTATATACTTTAATTCACGCATTTTACTATGACAAATAATACATCATTTCCAAATAAATATGATACTAAAGTTCGTGAAAAAGAAATTTTAGAATTCTGGGAGAAAAATAAAATTTACTCATTTGATGAAAATACTTCAAAGCCTATTTTCTCAATTGATACACCGCCACCTACAATGTCTGGTGCAATGCATGCAGGTCACGCATTTTCTTATACTCAAACTGATTTTATTGCTAGGTATAAGAGAATGAGAGGATTTGAAGTTTTCTATCCTTTTGGAACTGATGATAATGGGCTTCCAACTGAGAATTTAGTTCAGAAAAAGAAAAAAGTAGATTTGAGAAGAGTTAGTAGAGATGAGGCTTTTGAGATTACAAATTCTTATCTTCAAGAAAACAGAGCTGAATTTGTTCAGGATTGGAAAAATTTAGGTATTTCTGCTGATTTTGAGAATTTAGGATATTCAACAATTGATAATGAATCAAGAAAAATTTCTCAAAAGTCATTTATTGATTTATACAAAAAAGGACTCATCGAACAAAGAGAAGGGCCTGTTTTGTGGGATAGAAAATTCCAAACAGCAATTGCTCAAGCAGAACTTGAAGATATTGAAAGAGAGGCATTTTTAAATTATGTGAAAGCAAAAGTTGTAGGAACAGATAATACATATGTAATTTATGCAACAACAAGGCCTGAGTTATGTTTTGGAGTAGTTGGAGCAAGCCTTGAGGACAAGGGAGACTATGTGAAACTTAAAGTAGGAGAAGAGTTTTGGATTACTGGGAAAGCAACATTTGAAGAGAAGTTTAAAGATTTTGATTATGAAGTTGTTGAAGAGCTAAAAGGACAAGATATTATTGGGCAAAAAATTTTAATCCCTGTAGTTGAGAGAGAAGTTGAATTATCTCATGATGTTGCTGTCAAAGCAGATTTTGGAACAGGTATTGCTTATTTTTGTACATATGGTGGACTTGAAGATAAAGAGTGGGTTTTAAGACACTCAGTTGAACCGGTATCAGTTCTAAATATCTATGGGAAATTAACTGAAGTTTGTGGTAAGTATGCTAATATGCTTGCGGAGAATGCTAGAAAAGAAATTATCTCAGATATGGAAGAAGCAGGATTTATCATCAAAAAAGAGAAGAAAAAACAAATTGTAAATGTTGGTGAGAGATCAGGTGTTGAAGTTGAATATATTGTAACAAAACAATGGTATGGAAAATATCTTGATAAAAAAGAATACTTTTTTGAGTGTGCTCAAAAGTTTAATTGGAAACCTGAGTTTATGAAACACAGACTTGAAAATTGGATTGAAGGACTAAACTGGGATTGGGGATTTTCTAGGCAAAGACATTTTGGAATTCCAATTCCTGCATGGCATGATAAAGATGGAAATATCTACTTGCCTGATGAAGACCAATTACCTGTTGATCCAATTAAAGATAGACCTAAATCTGCACCAGAAAATGTAGAATTAATTCCCGAAACGGATGTTTTAGATACTTGGTTTACTTCTGCGTCTTCAACTCATTTGGCACTCAGAAATATCAAAAATGAAGAATTAAGAAAGAAGATGTTTCCTATGGATTTAAGACCACAAGCTCATGATATTATTAATTTCTGGTTATTTTACTCAATGGCTAAGTCACAGATGCTTGATAATATTAATCCATTTGAAAATGTGGCTGTTTCAGGATGGCTACTTGATCCACAAGGTAAGAAAATGAGTAAGTCAAAGGGTAATGGAGTTGATCCACAAGAAGTTACTGCTAAGTTTTCAAATGATGCTCTAAGATTTTTAGCTGCAACATCAAAACTTGGACAAGATCTTAATTATCAAGAAAAGGAAGTTAAAAGTGGTGCTGGAATTGCAAATAAAATTTTTAATGCAACTAAATTTACTGATATGCTTTTAGGAGATGTTAAAGATGTTAATAATCTTGGAGATGTTTCAAATTTAAGATCAATTGATAAATGGATTATATCAAGATGTCAACAAGTAATTCAAAGAGCAACTGATGCTATGGAGAATTATGATTACTCAAAAGCAAAAGCTGAAATTGAAGGTTTTTTCATGAGAGATATTGCTGATAATTATATTGAAATTGTTAAACAAAGATTATGGCAAGCAGAAGTTAGAGGAGAGAAAGAAAAACAAAAAGCAGCAGTTACTCTGTATCATGTAATGTATAATGCCATGAGATGTTTTGCACCATTTATGCCATTTGTAACTGAAGAAGTTTATCAAAACTTTTTCTCTAAATTTGAAGAAGAAACATCAATTCACTTAAGTTGCTGGCCAACAAGCGAAGCGAGTTTAGTGGACGAGGGGCTTGAGACAAGAGGTGATGGATTTGTATCTATTGTTGGAGCAATTAGAAAATATAAATCAGAAAAACAAGTTTCTCAAAAAGTTGGTATCTCAACACTTACAATTGACTGCTCAGATGAGATGAGAGAGTTTATTGAGGATTCCCTGGAAGACTTGAGAGCAGTGTCAAGTAGTGATTCTGTAGTATTTGGATCTGCAGATATTGAAACTGGAGTTCAAGATATTAAAATTTCAGTTGAGTTAAAAGAAGAGTAATTTTCAATACTCTTTTAAATTCCCAAGTTATTAATTTATTATGACAAATTATACTATTCTACTTCCACCATCTGAGGGAAAAACAAAAGGAGGGAATGAAGAATTTCCTTACAGAAGAGCTGAAAATTTAAAAGAATATAATTCATTCAAATCACTTACTTTTGATAGACAGGAATTATATAATACATTAAGAGAAGCAATTAATAAACTCTCTGAACAAGAATTAGAAAAGGTTTTAGAAGTTAAAGGTAAGAACCTCAATGAAAGTGTATCTCAACTTTTAGATATGCTAAATTCCCCTACCATGGCTGCCATTGAGAGATTTTCAGGTGTTATGTTTAAATCAATTAGTTATGATTCTATGGGGGATGGACAAAAATCAAATTTTAATTCATCAACTCTTTTTATTGATGGAATGTTTGGTTTAGCTAGGCCGCAAGATTTACTGCCAGAATATAAGTTGAAAAT
>CAKZOW010000068.1 GCA_937138345.1 uncultured archaeon
TCCTGAAGAATTAACAATACCTTGAGCATAAGAATTATTTTCAAAAAAATTTGGAGTTTGAGACCAATTAAAAGAAGAAATATTATTAATAGATGAAGCTGAAAAAGTGTTATTTTGAACAGTATTTGCTAAAAGTTGAATATAATCAAAATCAACATTAGTAAATGTATTGTTATAAAGATTCCTTGCTGTTAAATCCACATTACCAGTAATATTTTCAAATACATTTTGCCTAACATAAGACAAAGCATCTGGTTGCTCAATAATGGAATTAATCATAGTCAAATTTATGAAGTTATTATTTTGAGTGTTTGCATTCAAACTAAGAAGACTACTATTGAAAAAAGAATCTGTGAAATTAGAAAAAGAAGGAGGACTTACAAATTGAATAATAGAATCATTAACAATTCTATTGTTAGAAAACACATTGTTATTCTTCCCAAATCTAAGTATCTCATAATTTAAAGTATTATTTATAAATCTTGAATTATCAACCCCTGAAAAATCTGAAACACCATTTAGTAATGTAGTATTTTGAAAAGTTATATTATCTGTAGAAATATCAACATTAAAATTATTAAAATCCCTAATAATACAATTTGAAAGAATCATATTGTTTGCATCTACAATTAAACCATGAGCCGCACTACCATAATCTCTTAGTTCAAAACCTTGACAATTAAGTGTTGAACCTGACGCAGCAGCTTGAAACACAATACAATTTCCTGAAGTAGTATTAAGACTTTGATTCAAGAAATAGTTATCAACTGTAGCAATAACAGTCCCACAACTAGTAATATTTTGATCAGCATATGAACTAACAAAACTCAAAATTACAAGTCCTAACAATAACAATACTCTTTTCATGTTACATAAAATATAAAAATAAACCTCCTAGTATGATTATAACATTTACTAACCCAAACACAGGAAACAAAGATGCAGTAGATGAAGAAACAATTGTAGAAACAGATGAAGAAACTGGAAGAAAAGGTTCAATTAATATATTAAAATCTGCGTAAGTTAAAACTGTAGCGTTAGTATCACAAACACCTGAAGCATGGCAAACAGTACCACTAAAAGCTGTGGCATTACCATAAGTATTTCCTTGACCTAGATAAGTAAAGTCTGCATTAACTCCAGGAGAATCATAAATATCAAGTTTAGATAAATTAGAAAAATAATTATTATAGATAAATAAATTATCAACAGGACCATAAAAATCTGTTAAAGAAAATTCTGTGACAGAACTATTAATAAAATAATTATCATAAATGTATGTTGAATCTAAATAACCTGGAATTCTAATAGGACCATCATTGTTAATAAAAGTATTATTGTAAATATTTATATCAAAAGCATCAACTGAGCTAGTAAAAAAGTTAATCCCATAACTATTGTTAAAGAAAATTGAATCTCTAATTGTAATATTATTTGCTCTAGATTGTATTTGAATTGCAGTAGCAAAACCAGAGACATAAATGTTTTCTACTAATGAATTTTCATCTCTTGTTGAATATGTTAATGATGAAAAAGAGAGAGCATGATTATTCGGATTATTTGTAGTCAGATTAAGATTAGAATAACGAGAGTTTCTAGTAGATACTAAATGAAAACCACCTTCTAAGTTTAGCAGAGTCACATTTTCAATTGTTGATTCTAAGATTTCACCTCCACTAGTGATACCTACTCCATTTTCAAAAAAAGAATTTGAAAGATTAGTATTTGAAAAACGAGAGCCAAGAGCAAAAAAATAGTTAAAATTAGATACACTTAGATTGTTAAATCGACTATCATTAAAAAAAATAAAATTAGTAATAATGTTTTTACTTAAATCTTCTCCATCAATAATTAAATTTGAAAATTCTGAATTTGTTAATGTCATTAAAACTGGATCTGAAAAAATACTAGTATTAATCAATACACAATTAGTCACAGTAATATTATCTAAATCTCCAAAAAACATAACTGTCATATCACTCAAACTATTATCTTGACAATTAAGTGCAACATTATTAGAAGTAATATTACAAGAACCTCCAACAACAGGAGAATCTAAAAAATAAGTCTCTCCTGATACTGACAAATTAGAAGAACAATCTGAAATAGTAACAGAATAAGAACTCACAATACTCAAAATTACAAGTCCTAATAATAACAATACTCTATTCATATCTCCCTGGTGCAATAATAGAATTCGGATCTAATGCTTTTTTAATTTTCTTCTTTAATTTCCAAAATGAATCATCTTTATCTACAATATACTTCATTGAACTAATTCCTGATCTGTAAATAACATACCCTAGTTTCTTATGTTCAAGTATTAATTCTTCATTACATTTTGCAGCCCGTTTTGTCTCTTCCTTATCATCTTTATTATAAATTAAAGGAATAGTATTATCAATACATCTTCCAGATGCCATAGAATATGTCGGGCAAAAATCAAAACCATATTTCTTACATATTTTTTCTCCCAAAGCAAAAGATTTCATTACATCTTCTTTTCTAAAAGGTAAAATTGGAGAAATCCAGTAAAGGCCACAGTTATCTTTTGCAGGATTTGGATCTTGTTCATTAAATTCTTTATCTGATCTAAAATACGGAGATCTCATTGATGCAGTAGATGGCTTCCCTCCCATAATAGAAAACGTCCTCTTTAAAGTCTCATAGAGACTATCAATATCAATATCACTTACCAAAGAAAGAATTGGAGATAATAGTTTTCTATTAGCATAAATAAAATCTAATTTTCTCTCAGAAATAAAAGACAATCTACCTTTTACTCCTTTAAGTGATTTTGAAATCATTTTTTTTGCAAGTGATACTTCTTCTCTAGTTCCATATAGGGCAGTTACAATATTCCAATGGCCAACATCATGCTCATCTAAAAGATGCTTATAAATGGAATCAGATAAACGAGAATGAGAACTCTTTAAATTTGGAAATCTAATTTTAGTGGTAAGAACTCTTTTTCCATATAAAACATTAACAGTTGCCTTGCAAATGCCTTTTATTCTAAGTTTTTGCATCACATCAATGACATCTCCAAGTACTTCATTAGAATCCAATCTAAGTGCCATCATCTCAACACATTGAGTTTTCGGAGCTAAATGCATAGTTCCAGATGTCACAATTCCTAAATTTGACTGTGAAAAAATACCATCCATAAATGGTCCAACACCATATTTGTAAACCTCTTTTGTCTTTGAATTCTCATAATGTCCAAAACCTGTTTGTAATAAAGTAGCATCTGGCATAACAATTTCCAAATTAGATAAACTCTCAAAATGATTATTATATACTCCTATTCCAAAACCTCTCTCAAGAGCATTAGCAAGTACTGATGTTGAAGGTGCTGAACCTGTTGGGTCCATTTGGAACTCAGAGTTATTTTTTTCTAAATAATCATAGAGTTGTTGTTGAGTAACTCCTGGTTCAATTCTAACATAACCTAAAGTATTATCAAATTCAAGAATTGAGTTCATCAAAGATAAATCCACAATAACACTATTATTTTTTACCGGGTTTTTTGTACCATAACCCCAATTATTTCCCCGAGAAATTGGATACAAGGAAATAGAATAAGTGTTTGCAAGTGAAACAATAGATTGTACTTCTTCTTTTGTTTTAGGTTTAAGGACAGCCGAGATAACTTTTTTTACGTCAATACACGAGTATAAGTATTTCCGATGATCTTCTTTTTCAGATAGAATTTGATTTTTTTTAAGTACTTTAGATACTTTTGATAAAAATAATTGAAGATTTGATTGTTTTGCCATTTATTACTATAATTATATGTTGTTATATAACATCTCCCTAAAAAATATTAAAAAATAAAATATTTAAAATTAGAGCATATGTAACATATGATAAATTTATAAATAATAAAGAAACATAACTATTTGTAAGGAATGAAAAGAAAACTCATTAAGCAAGGAACCGGGGAAGGACTTGTTATGTATTTACCTCGAGAATGGATTAAGGAAAAAGGATTAACACAAGGTAATGAAGTAACAATTGAACAAATCAATGACACATTACTCATCACTTCCGAGAGTAAAAAAAATAACAATGAGTTTAAAATAGATATCTCAATAGATACAGAAAACTATAAAACAGTTAGAATGTTATTGAAAAATTACTATAATTTAGGATTTAAAGAGATAACAATTAAATACAAGAATGAAAAAGTTTACTCTTTGATAAAAGAGATATATGAAAAAGTTTTATTTGGATTTGAAATTAGTTCTCACGATAAAGAAGAAAAAGCAATCACATTAAGTGAATTTTCAACAATAGATGAAAAAAATAGTAAAAAATTAATTAATAAGCTTTTTTTTATGTTTGGCGACTCTTTAACCGAATTAGAAAAATACATGCAAACAGGTAAAAAAAACTCTCTTGAAAGAATTAAGATAAACACAGATAAAATTGATAAATTTGAAAGTATTATCAGAAGGCAAATTTTTACAAAAAAAAATGATGATCAGCATCAAAACGTTAACTACTGGAATTTTATTTCATACATTGTAATTGGACAAAGAGCAATTAATAGACTTTTAGAACACCAATATGATGATATCTCAAAAAGCATATCTGAAATTGAAAAAATCAATCAAATATTTGAATTATTTCATAAAAAAATATTTTTACGTGAAAAAATTGATGATATCAATGAATATACCACTAAGATATTAGAATTACAAGATAACCTAAAGTCAAAAATTAATAACAACCCAAACATAAACCATTATTTACTAGAAATATCAAATGATATTTATTTCATGGTAGCTCCAGTAATTTCAATGATAACAATTGACAAAAATAAACTATGGTAGATAACTCACACATACTCTATGGACTAAAACCCAAACATCAAGTTAAAAAAGCTATTGAAATATTGGGTACTTCAACACAGTATGTATTTAAGATAAAAGATAATAAAAGAAAGAAAAAAATTGTAAAAATATCTACTATTGAAAATGGGTCCGCAGCATATGAATATGAAATGTATCGATTACTTCAACCAACACAGCTCCCAACTCCAGTTGTTAGGGAATTTTTAGAAAATCAAACACACCAAGCATTAATTCTAGAAGAGTTAAAAAAAACTCCAACTCTTGACGAAATCATCTCAAAAGCATCATCACCATTCTTAAGATCATTTGGAATTTCAGAATCAACATTCCACTCACAAGAACATATATCAATTCTCTCTAAGATGCACAATACATTAGATAATATAAAAGAAGAATATATAAAAAGAAACTTACAATGTCCAACAGAATATCATTTTTTAGATGTTGAAGATATAAAAAATATAACTTCTTCAACTTTTAAAAGTAAAAAAATAGTCGAGATATATAAAAGAGTATTAGAGTATGAAAGAGAAGAACAACAAAAACAACAAACACTAGTACATGGAGATCCTAAATTCTCTAATTTTATAGGAATTGGTAAAACAACTACAATATTTGATTTTGAGAGAATTAACTGGGGTTCAAGATATGTAGATTTAGGGAGATTTTTTACTCCACAAATAGATATAAGCTCATTGAGTAGGAGATACTATGAAAAAGCACCCATCAATAAAGATAAGCCTGATAAAATAAGAAAAGGAACACTGCTGTTCTCATTACTCCATCACCTCTCACATCTACCCTTTTTGGAAGAGAAAAACTCTAAAAACATAGATAAACACATCTCAAATACCCAACAAATATACTCAATGATTCAGAACAATGATTCTCTATCTTTTTTGAGAAACGAGTAATTTAACTTTTTCATGTATTTGAGAAATAATTACATCATAAGTTTGAGAATCAGCATTAATTGGATCTTCTATCTCCCAAAATTCAACATTAGTCTTATGTTGTAAAAAGTCAGGCCAAGTATCTTTCTCTGCCATAACAATAATTTTATTCACACCTACAAGATGTTCTTCTTTTAATTGATTTCTTTTAGCAGAAGAAATATCACACCCAAGAGCAAGCATTTTAGGAAACAGATAGGGAAGAGTCACAACTTCTTTAATTAGTTGATTTTCTATTTCAACAATAGTACCATAAGATGCACATTTGTAAGATGTATATTTCTCATAGAGTGCCTGTGCTATTTGAGATCTTCCAATATTTTGTCTACAAACAAAAATAATATTCATAAAATAGGTAAACTAAGTTAAATATATATAATTATGGCATTATAAATGAGTTATAACTGCCAAATATTGCACAATTTTTATAAATAGAAAATTTGAGAGAATATTAGGAACACAATGATGCAAAAAATATCCCATGAAAGAGATGCAAATATTACCTTTGATGAAGAAAATCACAATTATTTTGTTAACAAAAAAAAAATTGATTATTCAGTAACTGAATTTATCCACCAATTTTTCCCAGAATTTGATGCTGATCAAGTAATTGATACTTATTATGACATGTGGCAAACAAATGAGAGATCACCATATTTTGGACTTCAAAAAGAAGAAATTAAAGAACAATGGAAAGCAAATGGGGAAGAAGCTTCAAGACTTGGATCCAAATTACACAAAGATATTGAAAGATTCTATAACGGAGAAGATGTCACTAATTTCTCTAAAGAATATGCACATTTTGAAAAATTTCACAAAGATTACTGTGACTTAGAACCACTAAAACAAGAATGGTGTATTTATGATGAAGAACTAGGAATTGCAGGATCAATTGATGCGCTATTTAAATTAGAAGATGATATTATAATTATTGATTGGAAAAGATCAAAAGAAATTAAAGAACAATCCCAAGAACAAGGATTTTATCCACTTACACATCTACCAAATGCAAACTACTGGCATTATTGTTTACAATTGAATATGTACAAATACATACTAGAAAAAAATTATGGATTAAAAATTGCAGGAATGAATATTGTAGTAATGCATCCAAATCAAGAAACATATCAAGTACTCAGTATCCAAGATTTAAATAATGAAATAAACGATTTAGTTGAACTTAGATTAAAAGAATTAAAATCTAATTAACATTTTGATAATATTTTTTCTCAATTTCATCTTCACTTACTGGTTTTGAAAACAAATAACCTTGAACATAAAAATTAAAACCTAACTCTTTCAATAATTCTAATTGTCTCTGAGTTTCAACTCCTTCACAAATAATTTGCTGATTATTATTTGTTGCAAAATCTAAAATGGTTTTAATTAAAGTAAGAAAATAAGAACTATGAGATGTTGTTATACTATCAATAAAATATTTATCTAATTTTATTCCTGAGAAATGATGTTTTGATAAAAATTCTAAATTACTAAACCCAACACCAAAATCATCTGCATACAAAGAAAAACCACGAGAAATTAAATCTTGAGAAATGTCCTCAGGAGTCACTTTTTTTTTGTTAATAGAAGAGTATTGTTTTGAAGAAGTAGTCTCTGTAATTTCTAATTTGATATCTGAAAAGTCTAAATTATATGTCTGAAGAAGTTGAGATAATTTCCAAGGGAGTTTTGGATTTGCAAGTGCTGATTGAGAAATATTCACACTAATTGGGAAAACTCTCCCATATTTTTGTTTTAAAGTATGTTGAAAAAAACATGCTTTTTCAGTAACATACTCTGTCAAAACATGAATTATCTCTGTTTGCTCTGAAATCAAAACAATTTTTTGTGGACTAATATGCTTTCCATGTTTTTTCCATCTCAGCAATGCTTCAAAATAAAGAACCTCACGTTTATCCGATGAAAATACTGGTTGATATACTAAATCTAACTCATCTTCTTCAATTGCCAAAAGAAGCGTATTTTTTATCATAAATTCTTCCCATGCATCTTCATAATTTTTCTTATTATATTTTGAATAATACTTTAATGAATGTTCTGCATGATAGAGTTTACTTACTCTAGCAAAAGCAATACAATCCAAAAAAGATTCTGAATCATCAGGAAACTTTGACGAACCAATAGAATAGGGAATAGATATAACATAATCACCAATTTGAATTGATGAATAAAGCTCACCCAAAATTCTTTTTTCAATATCATCTAAAAGAGAATCATTTTGAATTACTACAAAAAGATACTCATTTTCTCCTAATTTAAGGTATCTATGTTTTGAAATTTTTGCAATATGATTTTCTATTCCCTTTGTGTAGAGTTCTTTGTCATTATCCTGAAAAAAAATTTTTTGCTTTTCAAATTCTTTTAAAGAAATCGAAAAAATAAGTGCTCTACAGGTAGCAACATCATCAATATTACTCAAAAGAGTATCAATATCTTTTTGAGAAATCTCTATCATAGACATTCAAATAATAAAAGACTTAATAATCTATTGTTATCATTAATTAGTTTTTTTATTTTGAATTTCAAAGATAATTACATCAGATTCACTCGATGATATAAGTTCAATAGTCTTTTTTCCCTTAACTCCTAGGGCATCTCTTGAAGATAATTCATAAGAATCTACAATAATATCACCATCAACTACCATAAGATATATTGATGTATCTTCCCCCAATTTTTTATATTTAACTTCACCACCCTCCTTTAATGTAATTCTTGAAATATAAGCTTCCTGATTAATAGAGAGCGAATCATTCCTTCCATCTGGGGACACTAATAATTGAAATGTATTAAATCTTTTTTTTGAATCAAAATACTTTTGCTCATAACTTGGTTTAAGACCAAATTCTTTTGGTTCTATCCAAATTTGAAATAATTTAACTTTACTTTGTGAATGATTCATCTCTGAATGTAAAACACCCGTTCCTGCACTCATTCTTTGAACTTCTCCTGGTTTAATTACTTCTTTATTTCCCATAGTATCCTGATGAGTGAGTTCTCCCTCAAAGATTATCGTTACTATCTCCATATCTTGGTGTGGATGAAAACCAAACCCATTTTGAGCATCAATTATATCATCATTAATAACTCTTAAAGTCTCAAAACCCATTCTTGTTGGTTCGTACCAATGAGCAAACGAAAAACTAAATGCAGAGTTAAGCCAACCATGATTTGAAAAACCTCTATCTTGAGATTTATGTAATGTATAATTAGTATTTTCCATAATAAGATACTGAAGTCCATGTTTATAAACAAAAGTTTCAAAAAAGAAACTCTCTTACTAAAACTATGTACGAAAGAAAAATTCCACAAAGATATACCTGTAATGCTCAGACAAGTATGAAATTATTAGGGAAAAAATGGAGCTTACTAATTTTAAAAAAATTTTCCTTAGAAAATAATAGTTTAAGTTTTAGTGAACTCAAAAAAGACTTGAAAATATCTCAAAAAGTTTTAGATGAAAGACTCAAAGAATTTGAATCTCTAGGTATTATTTCAAAACATGATACTTATTCACTAACACCACTTGGGAAAAAATTAAACTCATTAATTTATGAAATTGAACAACTTCAACTATAATTATTTGATAAAAATAAATCAAATACAATCTATGAAATAAGATATACATTAAAAATCAAAAAATTCACTTAAACATTTGATACTATAATTATTTAAATTATTTCTATATAAAACGTACTTAGTACGTTTTATGAAACAAAAATATAGTACTGGAATGGTAAAAATACTCATACTCACTTTTCTAGTAATTACTATGTCCAATACTATATTTGCTCAATTTCAAATGGAATGGGGATCACAAGAAACTATTAATGAAACATGGATTCAAATCAATTTAAGCACTTATTTTATTGACCCTATAATTGTAGCAACTCCCGAGTATAGCTCAACTACTGCAAACTTTGGAATTGAAGTTCAAATTACAAATATCACTAATACAAGTTTTATGATTAAAAGTTCCGATGAAAATCTTGGTTCCTTAGATAATATTACTGCACATTACATTGCTCTTGAGAGAGGGTCATGGGAACTTCCTGGATCAGAAATTAAAATAGAAGCAGGATCAATTACAACAAACAAAATTGGTAGTAGAACAATTGGATGGGATTGTCCTACAGAAGGTGAAATAATTAATTTTGCAAATACATTTAATGCCGAGCCTTTGGTTCTTGCAACTAGAGCTTCAAATAATAATCCAACTACTTGGTCAACAACATTTAAGCATGGAACTTCAGCAGATGCAGACCCGGTAGGAAATAGTCAAATGTGTATTGGACATTCATTTTCAAAAGCAATAAGCCCTGGCCCATTTACAAATAATGAGGATTTAAACTGGATTGCAATTGATCAGGGTAATGGAACCCTAGGCGGCTCAGAATATGAAATTTTATGGCAAAGAGATGATACTGGAGATAGTGGAGGAAACTGGATTAATGGATATGCAGACCCTAGACCTTTTACGCAATCTTGGACACATACATGGAATTCTGCCCCAAATATAATTTTAGGGGGAATTACCTCAGTTGCAGGAGGAGATGGTGGTTGGGCAGTAATTCATGATACTGGAAATACAGCATCAATTAGAATATTTGTAGATGAGCCAAATGAGAGGGCACACTCAGGATCTGAGAGTGGAGGAGGTTTTGCTTTTACTAATGCATCATTTGTTGAAGCACCATCTTCAATTAATTGGACTACAAACTCATTTGATATAGGTTTTGGTGTAATTACAAATGGAAATATCAGCTCAACTACTACAATTCAAACATATAAAAGTCACTCAAACATATCCCTTACATGTATTTCTGGTAATTGTAGTAGAATTTTAAGTAATTATACTACCACCTCATTAAATCATAACTCTCTCTCAAATATTGATTTTACATGTACTAATCAAACAACTGGAACATTTAATGCTCAATATGCTCTTGAATCAAATGAAGACACTACCCAAGACATATTAAATGTAAGTTGTCAAATTTTCAAAGAATTTGGAGACATAAATGTTACCCTAAATTCTCCTACAGCAAATATAATTAGACAAGTAGCACAAAATCAAACAATAGAAATAGAAGTAGATATTACCTGTAGTGGAGATTTTAACACAACCTGTGGAAATGTAACTGCATATCCAAGATATAATGGTTCAATACTTGACCTTGGTGATGGAAGTGATGGTGATGTAGTAATAAATACTGCAAATACAATAATTAACGATTATACCTATCTTGCAGGAAATGAACTCTTAGGTACAACAACAATTACTGTAAATGATGCATCATCATTTTCCCTTGATGACTCAATACTTATCATTCAAATGCAAAATGGATCTGGAATTGGAAATGCTGGACAATATGAATATGCAACAATTACTGCAATTAGTGGAAATGATATTACCTTATCTAATCCACTAAGTAATTCCTATGGTTCTGGAACATTTAATAGCACATCATCTTCAGTAACTCAAATTGTGAGAATTCCTCAATATAGAAGTTTAACAGTTAACTCTGGAGGATCAATTACAGCTCCTAGTTGGGATGGTTTTAGTGGAGGAATTGTAATATTTAAATCTCAAGGAACAACACTTCTTGAAGGAGAAATTAATGTATCAGAAAAAGGATTTAGGGGAGGAACTTGTGGCGCTTGTGGAAATAATGATTGGGGTACACAAGGAGAAGGTTATTTAGGAATTGGAGCTAGTTCCTTAACTGCAAATGGTAATGGTGGAGGTGGAGGATATGGACCTACAGGTTATGGAGGTGAAGGAGGAGCAGGAGGAGGTCATGCTACAAATGGAGGAAATAGTATAAGTACCTTCCCAGCAACTGGTGGAAATAGTATTGGTGAAATTAATTTAAGTAATACTATCTTTTTTGGAGGAGGTGCTGGTGCTGGAGGAGATAATGATGGGGTAACACCATTCCCTGAAAATATTGATGGAGGAGGAATAGTAATTATTTTCTCAAAACAACTAATAAATGGAACTATTGAGGCTAATGGTGAAACTGGAATTCATGGAGGATCACCTGGAGGAGTTACTGGTTCAGGTGCAGGAGGTAGTATTTTAATTAACTCAGAAATAATTGAGAACACTTCTTTTATTGCTCTTGGAGGTGCTGCAGTCCCAGGATCATCACCTGATATTGGTGGAGAAGGTGGAGATGGAAGAATAGCACTTAATTATGCTCAGTACTCACCACAAATTTCAACACCTGCCACCGGGTTAGAAACTACTGTGGCATCTGGACAAGTTATTATTTCAGATACATTAGGAGATAAACCACTTTGGTCACTTGATCCACAATACCAAACATGTATGAACATGGCTGAAGGAGATAGCTGTACACTCTCATGGGAGATAAATGCATCTGGAGATATTAATTCATCTCATCTCATTGATGTATACATAGAATCAAATGTCCCTGTTGTAAATACTGATAATTCTGAGAATTTCACTATAATAATTACTGATAATATTATTCCTGAAATAACATTACTAAATCCAAATAATCTAGAAAAAATACTCACAAATAAAACAACAATAAATTTAACATTTTTAATTGAAGATGATGATATAAATTTAAATTGTACTATCTATGTCAACTCTCAAATTAACTCAACACAGAGTTGTAATACTAATGTAAATGAAACATACCAATTACCTATCTCTAGAGGGAAATATAACTGGAGTATCTCTGTAATTGATTCATTAAATAATACTGTAAATTCATCAGTATTTGAATTTATAATAATTAAAAACTCAAGTAAGTCCATCTCTAAAAACATAACTTGGTTATCAAGTGATATATATTATACAAATATTTCATTTATTGATAGAATAAGCTCCCAAGAAAATACTAAAATACTAACAACAATAGATAACTCATTAACTGGAGGTTCATATAATCCTCTCTTTGATTATAGTTTTTCATTTAGTAACTTTGAACTATTATATTGGAATACGACAAATTCAAACAACATTGCTTATTCAACAACAAGTGGAAATGAGTATTATATAAGAAGGGAATTTAGAATTGGATTAGAATAAACACTATTAAATTACACTAGAAAAAATGGTAAAAAAATTATTTCTTTTTTTTTCTATTATTAAAACCACCTGATGTTCTTTTAGGCTTAGGTTTAAAATATGTTTTCTTAACAGACTTTTTTGAATTTGCTTTAACTTGATTACTATGTAAATCATGTTTGTGTGTAAGTATTGGTTGCTTTGATTGTGAAATAATTTTTTCAAAATCATCTCTTTCATGAAGTGAACAAAATGAATATGCTACTCCTTGTTTTCCTGCCCTTCCAATTCTTCCAACTCTGTGAGTATATTTTTCAGGTGAATTTGGAATCTCAAAATTAATAACATGAGTCATGTGCTCAAAATCAAGACCTCTTGCCGCAAGATCTGTTGCAACAACTACTTTTAATTCACGAATATTTAATTGATGAACTACTTTTTCTCTGTGTGTTTGAGATTTTCCTGAGTGAAGTGCAAAAGATTTAATATTATTTTTTGTAAGTGATCTTACAATATCATCAGCCACTTGTTTTGTATTTGTAAAAATTAAAGTATATTTTACTTCCTTTCTTTTAAGAATCTCAAGCATTGCCTTAATTTTATGTTCTTTTAAAACATAGAGAACTTCTTGGTTAATTAATTTCAAATCTACTTCCTCAGGTGTAATCTCAACTATTTTATAACTACTTACTTCTTGAGACCCAGGATTTGGTTTAAAAATTTCTTTTGATGCATCTTTTAATTCCTTATTCATTGTAGCACTAAAGAGAAGAGTTTGTCTCTCTTTTGGCATTGCTTTTAATATTTTCTTTAAATCGACTCTGAGTCCCATCTCAATAATATGATCTGCTTCATCTAAAACAAGAGTTTCAACATCATCTAAAAAAACATCTTTTTGTTCAAGTAAATCAACTAATCTCCCAGGTGTTGCAACTAAAATATCAATCCTATCCTTTAGTGCCTCAATTTGTGGCTCAGATGAAACCCCACCATGGCAGACAAGAGACTTGAGGTCTGTGAAGTGAGCATAATCTTTGAGATTCTTTCCAATTTGCAGACAAAGCTCTCTTGTTGGAGCTAAAATCAAAGCTCTTGGATGCTGTGATTTTGTTTCTTTTTCTGAATTGTTTTCTGAATTAATTAACTTTTGCAAAATTGGCAAAGAAAATGTAGCTGTCTTACCTGTTCCTGTCTGTGCAAGCCCTACTAAATCCTCACCTTCTAACACCAGCGGCATTGCCTTCTCCTGTATTTGTGTAGGTATTGAAAAATTAATCCTATCAAGTCCTTTTATAATGTCTTCATGTAAATTAAAATCTCTAAAATTTTGTATCATAGAAAAAAGAAGATTGTTTTGTTTATAAAACATCAATATAATTTATTTAAAACCAGTTACTTAAAATTCATCAATGTGAACACAAATAAATCAGAAGCCTCCTCAATTGCTTTTGATAAATTAGATGCACCATGAGATGAATTTATCTCCACTCGAATCATATGAGGTTTTTCTCCTTTTGATTGTTGCAATTTTGCTACAAATTTATATGAATGAGCAGGAACAACTCTATCATCTAAATCAGAGCAAGTAACTAAAAATGCAGGATACTCTACATTAACATCAATACTATGATATGGAGAATATGAGTATAGAGTATCAAAATCTTCCCTTTTTGTTGCGACACCATATTCATCACTCCACTGATAACCACAGGTAAAATTTTGATATTTAAGCATATCTAAAACACCTGCTGCTGGCAAAGATACAGAGTATAAATCAGGCCTTTGAAGAGCGCACGCAGCTGCAAGAAGTCCACCATTACTTCCTCCTTGAATTGCTAAATTAGAGCTTGAACAATACTTATTATCAATTAAATGTTGAGCCCACGCATGAGCATCATCAAAAACATTTTGTTTATTATGTTTTTGACCTGCCTTATGCCATCTCTCTCCATATTCTCCTCCTCCTCTAAGATTTGCAAAAACATACACTCCACCTCTCTCAACCCAGGTTAAAATTTTAGGAGAAAAAACTGGAAGCAGCGAAATATTAAATCCTCCATAACCATACAAAATAGTAGGATTTTTAGAATTAAGTTCCAAATCTTTTCTTTTAATAATAAATGCTGGAATTTTTGTATTATCTTTTGATATTGCAAAGTCTTGAATTATTTCGTAGTTTTCAAAATTAAAATCAATTTTTGTTGAAGAATATAACTTAAATTCTAGAGTCTCAAAATCAATTTCATATACTTGCATTGGTGAGAGAAATGAAGATTCTGCAAAATATCCTTGTCTTGTTTTTTGATTTCCACTCATTCCAAGAAAAGTTCCTTTATTTGGCATTGAGAGTTTTTTTAGCTCATCCGCATTTAATGAATAAAAAGTAATCCTTGATTGAACATCTTCAAGTGTTTCAATTAAAATCTTATCATAAACAATTTTTGCACTCTCAATTGGAAAATCTCCTTCTTTAATAACATCCTCAAAAGTTTTATTCTCTAAATCAAATGAAACAATTTTTCTATTTTGAGCATCTTTATTAGTTAAGAAATAAAGTTTATTATCTGCAATACCAAGTATTTGATTCTTGTATTCATAAGATGAAATAATTCTTTTAAAATTTAAACTAGATAAATCTTCATCGATATTTGCAATAACTAAATCATTACCAATGCATCCAGTTGATATTGGAAGAACTAAAATATCTCTTTTTTCATCAACAAAAGATCCTACAATTAAATTTTGGACATCTTTTTCTTTGTATACTAAAATATCTTCTCTCTGAGTCGTTCCAATGCTGTGATACCATAACTCACCCGGAATATCTTTTTTAGTATAATCAACTTCTTTTATACCTTCAATATATTTTGGATAAAAAAAACCATCCTTGTAAAATGATACTCCTGAAGAAAAAACATCTGAGTCAAATTTAACTCCAACAATTAAATCCTGTAATTCTTTTTTTGTATCAACTTCAATAACTTTAACTTCAACCCAATCTGCTCCAGCTTTAGCAACTCCATATGCACAATAGTTATGATCACTTGAAAAATTAAGAGATACAATTGGTGATGTTGCATCTTTTGTAAAAGTATTTGGATCTAAAAATAATTCCTCTTCTTTTGTTTGTTTATTTTTTTTTGCGTTGTAGGCGTTTGCCCTTCACTCAAGTAAACCGTTAACTTAGGAGCGTCACCCCACCTGCTAATTATACTTTTGAAGTTAAAGGCTGATTCAATTAAAAAAATAGTTAGTGCATAGGTGACTGCTAAAATTAAAAAACTAGAAATTTTTAGTGTTGCTTCTCTTTCCCATGAGCGAATCGCAAATAATTTATAACGTCTAAATAAAGTCCACATTATCTAGCTCCCCACCCTTTAAAGAAATAACCCTTTTCTTCATGCTTTTTACTAACTCATGATCATGAGTTGCTATGAAAACTGTCGTCCCCTGAGAGTTAAATTGTTGGAAAACCTCAATCACATCTCGACTCAAATCTGGATCTAAATTGCCCGTAGGCTCATCAGCCACAATGACATCGGGCTGTGATATCAATGCCCTTCCTATAGCCACACGTTGCTTTTCCCCACCAGATAGCTGATCAGGATAAAAATTTTCTTTTGTACCTAGACCCAAGGATGACAGCATTTTGTTCGTTTTTGTTCTGACTAGTGACCAGGGCTCACCATTAATCTCTAATGGAAGCGCCATGTTTTCAGCAACAGTACGGTTGTTAAGTAATTTAAAATCTTGAAAAACCACACCGACTTTTCTTCTAAAATAAGGTATTTCAGGATTTTTTAATTGACTAATATCGTGCCCTGAAACGACGACTTGCCCTGAGGATGGACGATCAAAGCCCGATAATAAGTTGAAAAGAGTGGTCTTGCCCGCGCCGCTAGGACCAACTAGAAAAACAAACTCCCCCTAAT
>CAKZOW010000069.1 GCA_937138345.1 uncultured archaeon
TTTACTCTGAGAATAAGATAACACATCTTACTAATATAATTAGTAAACTAAGTAGACCTTAAATTTCTAGTGGAAAATAAATATACTCAACAATTGATTTATTTTTATATTTTAATTGAGTTATGGATTTTAAAAATAGTTATTTGGCTTACAATCAACTTTTATTGAAATTTTTTATTTCAAGTTTACTTGTCACCTCAGATTTCTTATGGAAAAAGATTAAATAGAAAATTAATTCGAACTTTTTTGCTTTATTCAACTCGTTGAATATTCAAAAGAACTGACTTAGGTTCTTTTGTTTTTTAGATCCAATTACTTCTTTAAAATCAATATTTAAATGTTCGAGTAAATCATCACTTACACCATCAAGTTGTTTTTCAATATAGTGTTTATAATCATATTTTTCTCCTCTCTCAAGTCTCTTTGTCACTAAACTCACATGTGTGGGTCCTGACTCTAACATAACATATTTTACAATTTTACCTGAAAATTCGTCTAACTCTCTTGCAGCTTTAACATGAGGAGGTGTTGTTTTTGTGTATTCAACAAGAGGCTTTGTAATCTTTTTAGTATACACTAATTTTGAATCGTATGCTCCAGATTCTAATTTTTTGACTTCTTCTAAGATAAATTTCTTAAGTTCTTCTTCTTTTGCTCCTTTGAAAATAAGTTTTACTAGTTCTACTTGGAACTCTTGTGCAAGTGTTGTCCAATCTCCTCTAATTGCTTCCATTCCTGTAAATGTTAGTTTACTAGATAACTCATCAAACCCAGTGTATCTTTTTTTTGAAGCAATAAAGAATTGTGAAAATAATTTTTCAAATTCAATAATTAATTTAGATTCACGATTTGTCTTTTTAGCTACATATGTTGCAACAAAATTATTAATCTCTTGTTCAAGTTTACTACCAAACTGGGTTTTTTCATCAAGAGATGCAAACTTATTTCCAGAAGAAACAAATACGGAGTCAGTATCTCCATATATTCCAATATATCCTTTAGATTCAATATATTTTATAGTCTCAGACATTAACTCTCTACCAAAAGAAGTAATAGCCTCTCCAACGTCTCTATTGTGGAATCGAGATTTAGGGGATGCTATTGCTCCATAAAATGAATTCATGGTAATTTTAAGCGCATGGGCTTTAATTTGATTTTTTTCTTTTTTAGCAAGATCTCTTTGTTCAAGTAACATCTCAATTAATGATGCCATAATTCCATCATTTGAATCAAATTTAGCGCCATTAGGAGCTTCAATTTCACTATTTTCTCCAACAGAGAAAGGATCTATATTAAATGTAACCATAATTGATGGATAAAGTGATTTAAAGTCTAATACAAATACATCATTATAAAATCCAGGTGTTGGGTCTTTTACAAATGCTCCTTCTATTGCTCCCATCTCAGAGAAATTAAAATTACTCGGCGCTATAAATCCTCTTTTATGCAATTGTTCAAGATACATAATATCAAGCGTTGCTATTGGCGATTGTACTTTTAGAAGTGGGGTATTTGTTGTAATGGATCTCTGAATCATTAAATCAATTAATTCTAGTTTCTCACAAATTTTTGATGTGAGGAGTGAATCTTTGTAATTATATTCAATGAGTCTAATTGGATCTTTTTGAAGCATATTTTCAATAGCATGAATTTTATTTTTGATTCCTAGGTCGGCATCTCCTTCGTCTTCTAAATCTATTTTTTCATCTTTCAATACTTCTTTAGCGACAGTATTTAGTTTATAATCTTCAAATGTGATGAAGTTTGTTTTAAGTATTTGAATAATATCAAATACAAGTAAACCAGGAAAACTCAAATTACTTTTACCAAAAAAGTCTCTAGCTATCCTCATTTTGGTATTTCCTTCAAATGTACTTAATTTGAATTCTATGTCATACTTTTTCATTGCTTGTTTAATAACTTTAAAATCAAAGTCTATTACATTCCATCCAATAATTAACTGTGGTGAGAACTCAAGTACGTCTTCTTTAAATTTCTCTAACAACTCTTTTTCATTTTCTACAAATACAGGTTTAAACTCCTCGTACTTATGGTTTACTATTAAACTCAGTTTATCTTCTGGCATAGCAGATTTGCTAATATATACTAAATTCATCTCTTCTGAGTCAAATGAATGACTACTAATTAGAACAATCTCTTGATTCTCAACATCTCCTATTGTCTCTATATCTACACTTAATGTTTTGAGTTTTGGATGTTCTCCTTTTTTGCCTTCAAAGATGTTCTTTTCTCCTGAGATAAGTTCGCTGTGTTCGTAAGGCAGATCTTCTTCGTATGTTTCGATCTTGGCATCTCTGAGCTTTTCTTTGAAATAATCATATATTTCTTTGTTCTTAAACTCAATTTCTACAACTTTTTCATTATTTTTGTTAGAATATTCTTTATTTGTTAAGATAATACTATCAGATTTGATGTTAATTAGGTCAAAATCTTCTTTTTTGATGTATAATACGTAATTTTTGCTAGATTCTTCAATAATGGTATTAGTTTTGTCATCAACACAATAATACTTTAGATTTACCTTGTCCTCTAGTTCTTGTTTTTCAATTGAAAAGATAAATTTGCTCATAGTAAAAATAAACTTCTTATCTTTATAAAAGTATCAAGTTCTACTCGAAATGCGCTATTTCTCTCTAATTTGCTTAAATTTGGGGTTTTTTGGTTAAATTTAAGTTATTTTTATTTTATTTTTGCTTGAGCGCCCCTTGTCAAAAAAGGCAATTGTTACATTGTACCAGATCGCGCTTCATCTATCAACTATTCCCAGGGTCCATCACATTATCCACTTAATAATTTAACAAAAATTCCAATTCCACACGGTGTCAAATCTGCCTCTGTATTATATAAACCAAAAATTCAGGGATTTGACGATCTGCAGAATTTATGGTTTAATACGTTTAGCTTGGTTGCATATATTTTAACAAAACACATATGTTTAAAGCTCAAAATAATTCGCCAGTTGCATCTGGTCAAAGAGAAGTAGACGGTAATCACAGTGATAATTGCCAGAAAAAACAGGTTGGGCACCTGCTTCCAGAAGGCAGCGGCGATGGTCGTAACCGGCTGAAGCACAAACCCCAAAAGTTTGTTGGCAATTGCCCGGGTCCACGGGAAAAGTTCCAGGCCCACCTGAATGTACAGGTAAAATATACCGAGAGCGATAATCAGCCATACCGTTTTAATCATTGCTAAAAGCAAAAACCTGATTTTATCGATGCGGACAATATCCAGAGACTGACTTTCCAAAAAAAGTTTTTTTTGCCGCCACCCACGTATCCACTTTCTTAATGATTCTCCGATACAGCCGGCGGGTAAAAAACAGGATGCCGATAAGCAAAATCGTTTCAATGCCGAACATCACCCCGCCTTTAATAATTTCTTTGGTCTGCCGTTCTTTTCGGTATTGCTCAACAATATTCTTTATTTTAACAGACAGTTGTTCCCCAAGTTCCTGTCTTGTCATGCCGAAGGATTGCACCTCCTCATTGATAACGGCAAAAAGAAGTTCATTTGCCGGGAGAAGTATTGAAAGGGGATCGGTATAATCGGCAGTCATGATATTGTCAAAAGATACCTCCAGATTATCCGCCATCTTTGTCAATTTTTTTTAAATTGATTCCGCCCTGTGTTTCGGGTCCATTTTTTTTATGGTTTTGGGGACATTAAAAAGAAGATGGTTTCCAATCATTACCGGATAGCCGGACTGCTCAGGATCAACATTTGGTATTTTTTCTGGGAATGCCGGTATAGCGCTAAGGATACAAAAGACAAGAAAAACT
>CAKZOW010000070.1 GCA_937138345.1 uncultured archaeon
CCATTTTTAGCATACAAATCTGTAGAGGGTGCACTTGAGATTTTAAATTCTCCAGAGTGTTTTAATATTGGTGCTCGTCATATTACGGTATCTACTTCAGGTATTGTTCCAAGAATTTATGAATATGCAGACATTGGGAAGCAATTCAGACTTGCTATTTCACTTCATGCTCCAAATGATACATTAAGATCAGAAATTATGCCTCTAAATAATAGATATCCTCTTGCTGATTTAATGAAGGCATGTGATTATTTTTGTGAGAAAACAAATAAGAGAATTTCTTATGAATATGTTTTAATTCAAAATGTAAATGATAGATTATCTCATGCAAAAGAGTTAGTAACATTGCTAAGGGGTCGTTTAGCTCATGTTAATTTATTAATTTATAACCCTCATGAATTTGCAAGTTATGAGATGCCTTATGAAAAAGATGTTATTGCTTTTAGAAATTATCTACGAGATAATGGGATTGAAGTCTCAATTAGAAAATCAATGGGAGATGATATTTCAGGAGCATGTGGTCAGCTATCAGGTAAAATTATTAAGAAAGGTTTTGAGCCTGAAGCAAGTACTGAATTATAAATAAATTTTTGATTTATTTTTCTATTAAGAAAAAAATACTCGATAATTGTAAAACAATTATTGGTCGCTCTTTTTGTTAATCAAAAAGAACATTCTCATATGAGTATTAATCTGAGATTAATGTCATGTCAAAAATATTAATTTTTGAACAAATTAAAAATTTATGGACGTTCTTTTTTAATCAAAAAGAACATTTCGTTGTCAACTTCGAATTCTTCCCAAGTCCATTCTTGTAGTTTTATAAAATTTCTTAGCCAATTTCTTTTCTCAGATTTAACTTCCTTTTTTGAACCAAGAGATTTTGTTGGAAATGAAACTACTATGTGTTTTTGAGGTAAATTTTGAAGAACTTCTTTTGAGATATTTTTTTTAATTGTTTCAAATGAATCTAGTGCTTTGAAGAAAAATACTAAATCACATTGTTTAAATTCCTCTTCTTCAAGATATTGTTGCTTAGTAATATCATATGCAACAGCTTTTCCTTTTATTTTATTTTGATTAAAGAATTCTTGTAAAAATTCCATATCTTTTGGATTTAAATCGGAGACAAAATACTTTATTTCTTTATTTTCAATTTCTTTATAACTAAGAGGATTTAGACCACAAGCAAGATCAGCAATTCCATGTGTGGGTTGATACCATGAGAATATTTTGGAGTAAATTTGATAGTAATATTCTTTTCTTTCATGAGATGATTTGTGAAGTGTAATTAGTGTTTCTACATCTTTGTTTTCTTCAAGATATTTTTCTTTTTTTGAAAATTGAGAAGTGTGGTATGAACCATAGAGTATTCCTAATTCTTCTCTAATTGCTTTTACAAGTTCTTTGAATTTTTTAGATTTTACAATTTTATTTTCTTTGAGGTCATATTCTTTTTCGAGTTGTTTTCTTTTATCCCCATTAGTCAATATGTATGCGTTGAGTCTTGAGAGAATAAACTCATCAGTTAAAGAATTAAATTGTGTTTTTGATTTAATTTC
>CAKZOW010000071.1 GCA_937138345.1 uncultured archaeon
TGAAGTCCCGGGAAGAACTCCTGTAGAAATTACCTCTTTAGTTATATCTTCAAATGTATTATTTCTATATGCTAATAATACATCATCAAACATAGTTTCATTAATTCCTGTAAAGATAAATTGATTTTCTGCTATTTCTAAAAATCTAAAGGAGTATAGATCGCTACCAATATAATAATCACCAATAAAATTAAAGATATTTAATTGTGTCTGAGTATTTTCTTTTTTAAATATTGATCTTGAAATTACAGAAGAATCAGTTATAATTCTTACATTATAAATATTTGAATTAGAAGATACTGGAATACATGAACTTATATCAAAATCTGCTAAATTAGTGTAGTATCCATCAATATTACAGTCTACACCATCTACTTCAATCTTTGTAATATTTAATCCATTTTTTCCAGTATTTACATACAAAGTATTGTCAAAAATACCCTCCACATCAATATTGAATTCAGATGAAGTTGAGTCAATATTTGTAAATAAATCACTATTATAAGAATTATACCATGATTGAAAACCTACTGTTGCAATTACACTTACAATTAATAAAAGAGCAGTAGCAACAACTGGAGAAATTGCTTTTTTAAAATATTTTTTCATATAAAAAAATTTACATGATTATATATAAAACTAACTAGTAACTTAATTTTAAAACATCTCTTTAATTTTTTTTAGGGATTCTATGAAATAATTTATTTCTTCTTTTGTATTGTAGAAGCAAAGACTTGCCCTGATACTTCCATTGATTCCTAATTTATTATGCAAAGGTTCTGCACAATGAAATCCCCCTCTTGTTGCAATTCCAAATTGATCTAGAAATGTTGCAATATCAGAGGGATGTTTATCTAAGTATCTGAATGAAAATACATTTCCTCTGTTTTCCATGGTTGATTTTCCATAGAGTTTAAAATCATCTCCTAATTCTTTTACTTTTTCTAGAAAATATCTTCCTAGCTCATGATCGTATTGTTCTATTTTTTTTTGATCAATTTCCTCTAAGTATTTTAGCGCCGCACTAAATCCAATAATATCTGCAATATTTGGAGTTCCAGACTCGAGTCTTGCTGGCCCATTTAAATATGAAATATTTGAATTCTCTTGACTATCGTCGTCTAGACTTACCGCTTGTATTTGTCCTCCCCCATAAAACATTGGCTTTAGAATTTCTGTATTTTTTGCATAAAGTACACCAACTCCAGTTGGACCGTAGAGTTTATGAGCACTAAATACATAAAAATCACAATCTAACTCATGTACATCTACCTTTGTGTGTACAATTCCCTGACAACCATCAACGAGTGTGAGTGCATTAACTGACTTTGCGAGTTTGGATATGTGTTTTACATCATTAATTGTTCCTAAGACATTTGACATATGAGAATATGCAATTAATTTTGTTTTATTTGTAATGAGTTCTTCTGCTTTTTTGTAGTCTAACTCAAATTCTTCTGTAATTGGAATTACTTTTACTATAAGATTTAATTCTTTTGCCAACTCTAACCAGACTAACATGTTTGAGTGATGTTCCATCTCAGTTATAATGATTTCATCTCCTTCTTCAAAAATATGTTTTAGCCCATAAGCAACTTGATTCATTCCCATAGTTGCACCACCATTGAAAATAATATGCTCAGATGTTGTACCTAGAAGTTTTGCAGTTCTAACTCTAGCTTCTTCGTAATAATCTGTTGATTTTTGAGATAAATAATGATCTCCCCTGTGAACATTTGAATTTGTTTTTGTATAATACTCTACTAATGAATCAATTACACATTGTGGTTTTTGAGAAGTTGCTGCTGAATCAAAGTATACTAATTGTTGATTCCTGATTTCTTGGTTTAGCATAGGAAACTCATTTCTTTTTTGTAAAAAATAGTGATCTAATTGTGTCATCTATATGATATTAAGAGAAGAGAATTTATAAATTATAGTACTTATAATTTTGAGAGATTAAATTATTTTTTTGTGAGTATCATTTTATTTAAACTCATAGGCCAACCATGTCCTTGTACACTCTGAGCTGAGATACTAAAATCATTTTCTATCAATTCCTGTAAAGAGTGGATATTTTGAGTTATGTAATCTGGCTCGAATGAATGAATTTCTCTATATGGGTTTGATAGTTCTCTCAAAAGAATAGGTATTTCACTATTTATTGAAAAAGGTATTTTTGAAATATTCGCTGAATCTACACTTTCTTCTGAATTTTTGTAAGTAAATCTCATTCTCTTAAAAGGGCTAATAAGTAGTTTTCTTGATTTTAAACCAAATGTATTTTGATAGCTAGCCATAGTAAATTTTTCATTATCTGATGAACTTACTATCTCTAATGATAAGGATTCTACCTGAGAGAACCTGGATAAACCTAAAGCATTAGAATAATGAGTAGGACTTGAATATTCTACAGAGAATGTTTTATCTGAATCTTGTCCAAAAATTTTTTGACATAATAAAGAACTTGAAAGATAAATAAACTTGTGATTTTCTAAAGGATAACTATTTGAAATACTAGAAAACAACTTTAAAGTATCTGTAAGCATATCTCTTTTCATACCAAGACTTGATTTCTAATACTTATAAATTTATCTTTATTGGTTACTCATTTAATTTTTCTTCATATTCATCACTATCAATTAAGCAATTCTCTCCTAAATCCATTATTTGATAATCAATTCCTCTATTTTTAAGTTCTAAGATTGTATTTTTAATATGGGCTTCTAATTTATCTTGCTCATCAGAAGATAAATTATCAAATGAAGATCTACCTCCGTCATAATTAGCGCTACAGTAATCAAATGATTTTACATAAACACCAATATTTTTTGGCAAATAATTTTTTGCAATTATTACAACTTCATCAACACTAGGTAATGTGTAGAGTCCCGTGTGTTTTTCAGGTTTAAAATAAACACCCATGTGGGCATGTGAACCCCTAATTGATGCACTATTATAAATTGTTGGAAAGTCTTCATTTAAATGGAGATAATGTCCTGTACTGTGAAATCCTTTGATACCTCCACTTAAAATTTTCTCTAATAATGATACATACTTTTTTGGAGAGATCATCTGACTTGGCAGAGGCATTTCATCTCCGCTAAATGACTTATCTCTAGGAGTTATTCCATGATATAAATTTGCTTGAGATCCTATCTTAGCAAAATTTAGATTTGGAAAAAGTCCTGGGAGAAATTGTTTTAGTAATTCTTGATTATTTGAATTAATTGCATCTAATGCTAATTGATATACCTCTTTGTTCATAAATAAAAGAATTCTTATTTCTTTATAAAAAATATTAAATGAAATACCAAACTATTAGTAAAAGAGGTAAAAAAATTGAGGTATGGGGGAAAAGTGAAGCAGCTGAAGTTGCACTATTTGAATTAATCCTATTACTTACTAATTCTGGCAAGGAATTACCGCTAAAACTCCAAATACTTGGATTCCAAATTCCATTAAATGGTTGATTTGTATCATTATAGAAATAAGATATATCAGTTTGGGCATTAACTAATGTTGATCCATTCATATCGTATCCTATTGTTAAAATTGGATTTTGTGAGGAATTAAATACATAAGAATTAACTACTGTTGAAAAATTTCTATTTTCTCCAATAAATGAACCACTAACTCCTCCCGAAACAACACCTGTGGAAAATGAATTTCTAATTTCTCCAGAGTAATCATTAATTCCAACAAGACCTCCTGTATTGTTAATTCCAACTACATCTGAAGTAGAGTAAGAATTAAGAACAGTAGAAAAACCAACGTTATAGCCTATAAGTCCTCCAACACTAAAATTTCCAGAGACTGAACCTCTAGAATAAGAATTATTAATAGTTCCTCCAATAAACCCATGTCTACTCCCATGAGATCCAACTAGTCCTCCAATGTAATTCTCTGCAGAAATAATTGAATTTGAAATTGAATTATCAATTGATGAATAAAACGTAGTTCCTATTAATCCTCCAACATGATTTCCACCCGATAATGATCCTTGAGTAAAAATATTTTCGATATAACCATAATGATTATACCCTACAATACCTCCTACTGAATAATTTGCTAAAATATTAATATTTTCTAATCTGATATTGGATATGTTTGCATAATATGTAGCACCAAATAATCCTACACTTGACTTTGAGTTATTGTTAATGTAGAGCCCATATATTGTAAAATTATTTCCTTCTAATGAACCCATAAAAGCATCATCTGAAGGACATGGGGAGAAGTCATTACAAAAACCAATAGGTACAAAACCTGCTCCTGTATTATATGGACTAATATCGCAATCGATATTACTTGATAACTGGTAATGTGCAGTTAAATTTGAACTCATATTTTGTAATTGATTACATGAAGTAATATTATAAGGGTCACTGCTAGTTCCACTACCTCCAGTAAATGAAGATATGCTTGGTAGCAATAATAAATAAAAAAATATATGTAGGATGTATTTCATAGTATTGTGAAGATTATATCTATTTTAATAGAGTGTTTTCTTTATATTTAGTAACAAGAAAAGTGAAAATAATATACTTAATTATTATTTGATAAAATAGAGATTAGCAACAATTAGAGATTCTTGACACTTCAGCAAAGCTGAAGTTAAAAATTGTTACTCACATTTTAATGTGAGTTCAATTGTGAATTTCGTAGAAATTAACATCAATTATAAATTGATGACACTTCAGCAAAGCTGAAGTTAACAATTGTTAATTTTTCTTAACTTTTATAAATCATAAATAATTAATATTTCTAGAATATGGAAATAAATAAGGATTTCTCAATTGATAGGTCAAAATATGATGACCATAACCCTAATGCTAAAAATAGATTTGTGGCAAGACCTGGATTACACGAAGATGTTATTAGAAAGATTTCCCAAGATAAGAATGAACCTGAGTGGATGCTTGCAAAAAGACTTAAAGCACTTAAATTATGCCTAGATACCCCGATGCCTAAATGGGGTCCTTCTCTTGAAAGATTAGATTTAGATGAACTAACATATTATGTTGATCCAGACACACAAATTGCAAATACTTGGGATGATGTTCCACAAGATATTAAAGATACTTTTGAAAAACTTGGAATTCCACAAGCTGAGCGTGAAGCACTTGCAGGAGTTGGTGGACAATATGATTCTGCTGGAGTTTATCATAATTTAAAACAAGAGCTCAAAGAACAAGGAGTGATTTTTGAGGATATGGATGTTGCTTTAAAGAAATATCCTGAAATGGTTAAAAAGTATTTTATGACTTCATGTGTACCAATTACTGACCATAAATTTGCATCCCTTCATGCAGCAGTATGGTCAGGAGGATCATTTATTTATGTTCCACCAGGAGTTAAAATTGATTTGCCTATGCAAGCATATTTTAGAATGAATCAACAGGGATCTGGACAATTTGAACATACTTTAATTATTGCAGATAAGGGGTCTGAAATACATTATCTCGAAGGATGTTCTTCACCTAAATTTTCCAAAAACTCACTTCACGCAGGATGTGTTGAAGTACATGTTTTAGAAGGTGCTAAGGTTAAATATTCTTCTGTTGAGAATTGGTCAAAAAATACTTTTAACTTAAATACTAAAAGAGCAATTGTTCATAAAGATGCAAGTATTGAGTGGCTTAATGGACAAACAGGATCTGGTGTTACAATGCTCTACCCTGCAGCGATTTTGATGGGAGAGAATTCTCATTGTGAATCTCTTGGAATTGCTTTTGCAGGAGAAGGTCAAAATCAAGATACAGGAACTAAAGTAATTCATATTGGTAAAAATACATCATCTACATTAACTTCTAAATCAATTAGTAAAGATGGAGGAATTTCTTCATATAGAGGGCTTGTTAAAATTGCAAAATCAGCTCAAAATGCAAAAGTCTCAGTTGAATGTGATGCTTTGATGATTGATAATAAATCCGAGTCAAATACCTACCCTCAAATGGAAGTATTCAATGAATCTGCTCAAATTGCACATGAGGCTACAGTTGGAAAAATAGGAGATAAGGAAATTAATTATTTAATGGCTAGAGGTCTTAGTGAAGAACAGGCAAAACAGATGATTGTCTCAGGTTTTATTAACCCAGTAATTAAACAACTACCTTTAGAGTATGCAGTTGAGCTGAACAAATTAATTGAACTTGAGATGGAGGGAAGCTTAGGATAAAATGAACTCAAAAATTCTTAGCTTAAAAGAAGAAGAATTATGTAAAATTCTTCTTAAAAAAGAACAAAAAACAATTACAGAAGATTCTACAATAATCATTGATTCTCATATTAAGTTAGCACTTAATGTATTAGAAGATGTAACAATTACTATTATTCACCAAAGTGAGTGCTTTGCAAGAGTTGAGTTACTCATTGAGAGAAATAAAAGTGTAAAATTAAGAGAAATCATTACCCATAACAATGCAAAATATAAAAGAAAAGCTCACCAAGATCCTTACTCAACGTTATTAGTATCACAGATAATCTCAGGTGGTGAATATATTAAAACTGATTCTTATCTTAAAGAAAAAAGTACTTATAATCTAACTAGTGCATATTATGGAAATCAACTTGATTTGATAATAGTTAATTCTAGTACTCATTTAGAGAGAGAATCTAACTCAAATTTAATTATTAACGGAGCAGCTAAGGAAAGTAAGATATACAATGATGGTATTGTCTCAATTAGAGATGCTGCTGATGATTGTTCAGGACATCAACATATTAAAAATATAGTATTAGATTCTAAAACAACAATTACTAGCGAACCTATCTTAGAAATTTCAAACCATAATGTTTCATGTTCTCATGGAGCATCAACTTCCAAGTTAGACCCTGAGATTCTTCTTTACTCAAATTCTAGAGGTATTGATTCTCAAAAAGCAACTCAATTAGCACTTGAAGGTTTTTTTCATAAAGCACTTGAACTTACTTCAATGAAAGAAGAAGATATGGAAAACATAATATCCAAAGTATTTTCTTAATACTTGTTACCTTTGTGTAACACTCAAAATATATATAATAATAAAATAAGCATTTACTATGGATAAGTTTCGATTGCAAAAGCAAAAAGAATGGGTTTTAGGGCCTCAAAATTCTCTTCGAAACAAAATTATTAAAGACACTTTTAAATTTTTTTTAATCTATTTTTTAGTTTTTGAACTGTTACTAGCAGCATATTTTTTTATTACCGAACAATCTGTTGAAAGAGTGTTTACAATTATTCAAACAAATTTACTTGCAGGAATTATTACATTTATTATTATTGCACTTTCATTTAGGAAAACTCTTAGAAAACATATCAATAAAAGATTTGAGGAAATTCAAGATGATATGAGAACAATTAAAAAAGGAAATTTTTCAAAAAGACTAAAATTAGGAACTTATGACGAATTTGATGAGATGGTTTTTTTTGCTAATTCTGTATTAGATGAGTTTGAAAAAAAATTAAATTTTGAGAAAAAATACGCTCTAATGGATCCACTAACATTAACATACAACAGACGTGCGTTAAATCTCTCATTTGAAAAGTTTTCATCAAGAGC
>CAKZOW010000072.1 GCA_937138345.1 uncultured archaeon
GGAACTTCATCATGTGGTGTACAAATTCCACAATTTAATGAAAATACTTTTAGTGCAACAATTAAAGCTAATTTAAACCCCTTTACTCTAAAATATGCTGATTTAAATAGAGAATTTCAATCTATTATGGATAGAAATTATCATATGAAAACATTTGTATACTTAAAAGCAACTGATATGAGAAATTCTTCTAATGTAAGATATTTCTTACCAGATACGTTATATTCAAATTATACTTACAATAGCACTAACTTTAACCTTGGAATTGGAACTACTGCAACTACTTTAGGAGGATTAGGAGAATGGGCATCAATTCAATCTGAGTTATCAATTAGCCCAGGTTCATATCCTTATGTGTTAGCAAAACCAACATTAGAGCAAGTAAACTTCTCAAATGCAAAAATTGAGTTAAATAATTTATGTGAATCAAGTGGTATATTTTGTGCAAATCAATATGAAGTTGTAACTAAACCAATTGATGGAAAATGTGATTTAGATCCTAATGGATTAATTTCAGATGTAGAATCTCAAACAAATACTAAGACTACTGTACCTATAGAAAAAAACATTGAAATAAATTTTAATTCTACTATGGGAAATGTTGAATTATATAATAATACAATTGGTCAATATGTAAGTTTATCTGGACCCTTACCTCCTACTTTTATCTCAAAAATTTTGCCTTTTTTTGAAAGAGAAACAATCAATCTAAAAATTACTGCAAAACCAGGAAATATCATTAAAACACTCCCTTCTCAATGTAGATCATTTATGAATTTTGAGAGAAGACATACAAAAATATGTAAATTTAGGATAAATAGTGGTGCTGTGTTAAATTTCAACTTTGTTGAAAGAGATGCTGATGGAGATGGGGTTCCTTATCATTTAGATGAGTGTAAAGAAATAAGTGGAAAACCAGAACTCATGGGATGTTCAACAATTGACCAACTAGAAACTAGAAGTTTAGTGTATTATGAAGATATTCGGGATTCTATTGGAAATAATATGAATTATGTGGATTTTGGAGAATCTGTGATTGATTTAACATTCGGTAATATCAATAAAGTTTTATTTTTTCAAGATAAATACTTAATTAATAATGGTAATTTTACTAGTGGGGCATATACAAATTTAAATCCTTTTGGTAGTGTTTATGAAGAAGTAGCCTATGAACCATTTTATAAATATCCTATAAAACCTGCAAAACTCTATTCTGGAGATTATATTGGAGTTGATGCAGATTATAAATTTGTAGGTTCAATTAAACTCTCAGCAAAAATTAAGTATGGGAATTCTTCATTTTTTGACCAATATAGAAATTTAGAAATTAGAAAAAAAGATAGTGTGACATATCTTGTTCCTTATGATGAACCAGTAAAATTTGGGGATAGTATAATTGTTGAGACTCAAACAGACTCAATTTATTTTGATGATAATAATGGAACTCTAAAAGAACTTCAAATCCCTGAGTTTTCTCTACCTATGGAAGTAACTAAACAATACTCAGATGAAATAAAAGAAATTACATCTTCAGATATTGCTTTTAGTCTCTCAGAAATAGGACTTTTTGAAACAAAAGACGAAGCTCAAGAAAAAATTTTAAGTACTATTGAAACTATGAGTTCTCTCTCTATCTCTCAAAATATTTTAACTTCAACAATTGAAGATTATGATTCGGGGAAAGAAAAAGTAACAAGTTCTAAAGTAATTATTAACATTTCAAATATTCCTGAAGGTAGTAGAGATTTAAGTGTTTACTATATTATTCCAAAAGATGTAACTCAGTACTATAATGATATTACCTTTCCTACTGGGACAAGTACAAGAGCACAGAAGTTTGTAACAGACAAAGATCCAATTATTGGTTGGTATTTTGAAGAACCAGAATCAGAAGAAGTAATTGTAATTGAAGTTCCAGAAGATACTGAAGGTGGAAGTGTAATTATTACAGAAGAACCTGCACTTTATAATGGAGGAGATTTAGTTGTAAGGTACAGAGAAGTTAGTTGTGCATCTGATGAACAATTACTCTTTGAATTAGATGCTCTATCTTATTCAAGTGTTTATGAACCAGGTACTAATAAAAATTTCAAAGTATGTTTAGCACATCTTAATCAAAATTTATCTCTTGGAGGATATAATTCACATTCAATTTTTAATATTACTACTGGACAAAATGCAACATTAGAACAAACAGGTGTGTATACTGTAACTGCTCAAGAAAATACTGGAAAATATTGGTCAACTTTAATCCAACAATCAAATCCGGGAACATACTCATGTCTAGGTTCATTTGAGCAATTAGATGAAACAACATTATTTGGAGACTGTAATTTTAATCCTTCAAATAGATTGTGGATAAATTTAGATGTAGACTCTACAGGACCAACTATTGATGTAACATATCCTAGTTTAGGAAATGCTGTTCAAGCTCAAATTGAAGTAACTGATATCGGTTCAGGAGTAGATTGGTCAAGTGTTAGGTATTGTATAGATACTGCAAATACTTGCACTCCAAGTACTTCGTATTCACAAGGAGAAAATCTTTTCATCTCATGCGGAGGAGTATATGGTTGTGTAAAATATGTTAAAGTACAGGCAAGTGATGTCAGTGGAAATGCAAATACTTTTACAAAACAATTAAGACTCTTAGACATTGGCTCTTCTTGTCAAAGTGATTGTACAGCAAAACCTTCACCAAATAGATATCTAGCAGAATGTTCTGGTCTTAATGGTTGTTTTTATCATCAATATGATATTAATGGGCTCTTTGATAATGGAGAATATGTTGCAAATCAATGTGACTTCAATATCATTGGTGCATGGGTATCATATAATACTACTCATGATATTCAATGTCCAAGAGGACCATTTAGACTCTCAAGATATACCGAAGAATTTGTAGAAGTAGGAGATGTAGGATGTAGGTCTTTGAGGACAACAGAATATCCGATACTATTAAATGGGGAAAATATTATTATGAATGTAATTTCTTGTATTAATTAATATGTTTGGAATTAATTAACACGTAGTAACAAAAAGTTAAGTTTATAAAACTTACGTAGTTGATATATCTATGGTAAAAAAAACTAATTTGGCTGCAACACTTGCAGCAGCGAGTGCTCTAAACATGGCAGCACCAGCAACAGATGCTAATGCAGCATTAATTGAGTCAAGAACTCTTCAAGGAGATAACGGAGGAACATATACTTATCAACTCTTTGATGATAGATTAGAATTCTCATTAGGATTTTCAAATGTCTTTGATATGACTACAGTATTATTTCCTTTCTCAAGTTACGACGATAGTGATTTATTAAAATATGAAATTTCAAATATGTTTTGTAATGTAACAAATGGTGGAATTATCTGCAATTCAAATCAAGCATATGATTCTATTTCAGGAACATTTTCATTTAAACCAGAATTTAACGATTTATTCCAATTTTCAGGTTATAATGCTGATAGAAATGCTATTAGAACTTTAAGTACTATTGACGGTAACTTTGAAACATTCTACACAGGAACACCAGTTATTTCTCAAAGAGTAGCACAACAAGACCCAGTTAATGCATCAGCACCTGGAACTCTTGGATTATTAGTAGGAGCAGGAGCATTAGCTTTACTTAGAAGAAAAGAAAAACCTCAAGTTGATTCAAAATATAATCAATTCTAATTCTTTTTTAATCAAAACAATTATAAACTTAAATCTCTCAATTTTTCTATGAAAAACGTGATCTTTGATCACTTTATCATTTTTAATTAGAAAATATAGAAAAATGTATAAGTTCAAGTATGAAGAAAATATTTTAAAGTTCTGGAAAGATAACTCTATCCAAGAAAAAGTAAACAATTCTCTTAAAGATAAACCATTATTTAATACAATTGATGGTCCACCATTCCCAACTGGAGAACCACATGTAGGACATGTAAGAAATTGGACAATTAAAGATACTGTAATGAGATTTAAAAGACTCCAAGGATACAATGTCTACGCTCGAGATGGATATGATGTACATGGTCTGCCTGTAGAAAATAAAGTTCAAGCAAAACTTAACTTAAAAACAGTAGATGAGTTAAAAGAATTTGGTGAAGAGAACTTTGTAAAAGAATGTAAAAAATACATTCAAGATGTAATCCATACAATGGGTGAGAGAAGGGAGAGATATGGTCTTTCAATGAGCAGAGATTATTATCATACATCCCATCCTGAGTATCTCTCACTTGCTTGGAAATTTTTCCAAAAAGCACATGAAAAAGGATTATTATACAAAGATTACAAAACAGTTGCATGGTGTCCTCATGATGAAACTACTTTATCTGATTATGAAATTAAAGATGAATATACTACACTTACAGATCCATCAATTTATGTAAAATTTGAGCTACAAAACCCAACAACTGGATATAAAGAATCCTTTGTAATTTGGACAACAACTCCTTGGACTCTTCAATCAAATCTAGCAATTGCTATGAATCCAAAATTTGAATATGCTAAAGTGCTTGTAGAACTTAATGGGGAAAAAGAAGTATTAGTACTAGGAGCATCCATTGCACAGCAAGTAATTGAGAAACTCTCAAAACAAACTGATATTAAATTTATAGAAATACTAGAAAAAAAGTTAGGGATTGAATTTGAAGGTGAAAAATATAATCATTTCTACCTAGAAGAAACTCCAACACAAAAAGAACTCGTAGAAAAAGGAGAACATAAACATATCCACTCCATTATTATGGCAGATTATGTAACTTTAGATGAGGGAGAAGATGTTCTAACAAAACTAGAGAAAAAAGGAAACTATAAACACTCAAACCAGTCCCAAAACACACAGGAGGAGTCGGTGAGCGAAACTTCTAACGAAGTTTCTGATGGTACAGGTTTAGTGCATATTGCACCAGGCCATGGTCAAGAAGACTATGATGCTGCACAAAAATACAACATTCCAACATTTTGTCCAGTAGGAAAAGATGGTACATTTACTGAAGGAAAATTCAGAGGAATTTACTTTAAAGATGTAAATCCTCTAGCAATTGAATATCTAAAAGAAAAAGGAAATCTTCTCTTCAATGAAGATAAATCTCACAGATATCCATGTTGTTGGAGATGTAAAACTCCAATTGTCTATAGGGCAGCAGAACAGTGGTTTATTAAAAGATCAGATATTCTGCAAGATATTATTAAAGAAAATTCAAATATTCAATGGTTTCCAGAATTTGCAAAATCAATGTTTAATAATCTAACTCAAAATGCAGGAGATTGGGCGATCTCAAGACAAAGATATTGGGGAATTCCACTTCCAATTTTTGAAGATGAAGAAGGGAATTACAGAGTATTTGGGTCAAAAGAAGAATTAGAAGAATTACGCGCTATTATAGATCAACAAATTAAAAACAAATAAGATGCTTTTATATATATTAAAATCCATTTTTTGCTTGTTGCTTTTTCTAGGTTTTTATCACTTGGTTTTAGAAAAAGAAAAAATGCACAGATTTAACAGATTCTATTTATTAGGAAGTATTGTTTTTGCATTTATCGTTCCTAGTTTTACAATTACGGTTGTTGCTCCAACAGAATACATTGAACCAGTTGCGCAAGATTTACAAATGATGACACATTTGGCAACTTCTGATGTTGTTTTCGAAGAACAAGCTTCTATAAATTACATGAATTACCTATTTGTTGCCTACTTTATTGTAAGCGGAATTTTATTTCTATTCTTTACAAAAAACATTTATAGACTTTTATCAAAGACTAGAAAAAACGAACAAGTAAATTACTTTACAGCAACAGTAATTTTACTAAAAGAACAGGTTTTACCTCATACTTTTTTGAAGTACATTTTTATCAATAAAAAAGAATACACAAACGACCAACAAAAGCAATTAATTTTAACACACGAACTAGCGCATGTAAAACAAAAACATTCAATCGATGTATTATTTATAGAGCTTTTACAAATTGTCTTTTGGTGTGTTCCCATCTTTAAATTTTACAAAAAAGCGATTCAGTTAAATCACGAATTTTTAGCCGATGACGCTGTAATCAAATCACATAAAAACATTTCTGAGTATCAACATATATTATTAAACACATCTGCTCAGAACAACAATATTTACTTGGCCAGTAATTTAAATTATTCACTCACTAAAAAAAGATTACTCATGATGACAACACCGAGTTCCAAAACAAAAATCTTGCTTAAAAAGTTATTGGTATTACCATTAACAGCAGGATTTATCTTTGCCTTTGCTCAACGAGTAGAAGCGCAAGACAATAAAAACATGCCTCAGATTGTTGAGGTAAAAGAAGAATTACAAAATGAAAATGAGTTATTGATTTTCATAAAAAAATGTTTTCTCGGGAGTGACATAATTGAATTAATCGGCATTTCCTTAGGGTTGTTCGATATTGCCCGTGACAATTAATATGCAGTGGAATGATGTGCTATTTTTTTATCATTGATAAATTGGTATTCGTGTAAAGTGGCTGATCAATACTTGCCTAAATTACTCAGCAAAGAAAAAAACGTGGTTTTGATGTCAATGCATTGAGACGTATGACGATAGAAAAGCGATTTTTCGACGGTGGTTTTATAACAAGTCAATACAAGCCTTCCAAAAACGAAGCGACTTATTTGTTGGAAACAGCTGGCTAACCGTTGATGATTAAGTTAATGATGTTGGAAGTCTGGGGGCGTTTTTTTATGGAAAATTCGCTGCTATTAGAAATTCAGCAAAGCCTTCAGTCTTCTGCCTCAATACGAAGTCTCCGCTAATGCTGAAAATATTTACAAGCCGTATTGTTACAAGCAATGAGAATGTTTTCTCTAAGCTAGACGCACTTAATGACCGCAATATTAGAGCCTAACTTAGGTAATTTCAGAGAAGAGACAAATCATGAGTAAAGATATTTCCACTACGCAGCAGGATGTTTCACAAAATTCCTTAGATTCAAATTTAGAGTCTCCGGTTGTAACAACGATATCTGATTTAATCACACTAACAGCATCCAAGTTTGGGGATAAAGTTTCAGTTTTGCATGAAGACCAGCAACTTACCTACGCGGAACTGGAAGCTCGTTCGAATAAGTTGGCTAATCGGCTCCGAAGTATGGGTGCTAAGCCAGGAACGTTGATAGGAATTTATATAGAACGGTCATTGAACATGATGGTTGGTTTGCTCGGTATATTAAAAGCTGGCGCAGCTTATATCCCCCTTGATCCAGCTTATCCAGTTGATAGAATTAGCTATATGCTCGAGGATTCCGGTGCTCAGCTTATTTTGACACGAAGCGGGTTGGTTGACTCGCTCCCGAAATATACGGGAAAAACCCTATGTCTGGATTCCGATTGGCAATCGATAAATCAAGAATCCGATGCGTCTGTACCACAATTAGCCCAGACTGAAGACCTCGCTTATATCATTTACACTTCTGGATCTACCGGACGTCCAAAGGGTGTGGAAATCCCCCATCGTGCTGTTTTGAATTTTCTGCAAAGTATGCGTGAAAAACCGGGAATGAATGAGAATGATCGTTTGTTGGCTGTTACTACGCTGTCATTCGATATAGCGGGTTTGGAGCTTTACCTCCCGCTGACTGTCGGCGCCCAGGTTGTCATCGCTAGCCGCGATGTTGCTGTTGACGGTAATGTGCTTGGTCGTATGATTGAAGACCTAAACGTAACTGTTATGCAGGCGACGCCAGCTACATGGCGATTGTTGTTGGACTCAAGGTGGAAGGGGAATTTAAAACTGCGTGTCTATTGTGGTGGTGAGGCATTGCCACGTGAATTGGCGGAACAACTCTTACCAAGATGCGCAGAACTCTGGAATCTCTACGGTCCAACTGAAACAACAATCTGGTCAACCATATGTCGTATAAAAGATACAAATAGCCCTATAT
>CAKZOW010000073.1 GCA_937138345.1 uncultured archaeon
TCTTTAACGATAGACATAAACATATTCATTAATTTACTTTGAGATTGAGGTATACCATAAATAGTTAACTCTTTCTCTAAAGCTTTAATTAAATTTTCATTAATGTTACGTTTTTTAGCTTCATCAAGTAATAAATTATATAAAGCAGATTTATTATGAATAACCCCAGATTCATCAATACCTAACTCATCTGATAAAGATTTAATACCACGTTGAGATAATTCACCAACAATATTGTTCATATCAGCATATAAATCAACTCCTTTAATATCTAAATTATTACGATTAAACATTTTTTCCATATTATAAGCAATACCAGCTAATACATTCTTCTGTATTTGAGAACCTGTATCAGTTTGCTTATATCCTTTAATAGGTAAATTTTGTTGCAATTTCCAACCTCTATTGTCTAATTCTAAAGGTGTTAAGTTAAATTCATCAGCTAATGTTCCATCTTCATTATGTATTAAATCAGTAACAGTAGCACCAACTTTAATACCATCTAATGTTATAACTTCATCTATAATATTATTAGGATCAGCTACCATTTTATCATATACTCGCTGTAAATCAGTACCTTTAATTAAATCAGGTAATAATACAGCTTGAGAATATTTTAAAAATGTTGGAACACCGTTGTTTCTTTTATAATAAACACCTTTTAAGGGTTGTGCAACAGCTTTAATCTCTTTAGGTGTGAAAGCAGTTTTATCAGTTCCTAACATTTTAGGGTAAGCAGTTTCGTGATATTTAGTCCATAAACCAAGTCTTTTAACTAAAAATTCCCAACGTTTAGGAGTTATCCAAGCTTGAGCATCTGTAGTATTAACTTTATCGCCTTTATACATATCAGCAATAGTTTTACCAGCTAATTCTTCAATATCTTTAACATTCTTACCTGTAACTTCAACACCTGTTACAATGGCAGCATTAAACGTTAATTCGTCAGCACTTTGTAATCTAAGTTGTAATCCATCAGTATAAGTAGATGGTATACGTTTAGCATAATCAACCATATTTTTATAATATGCTGAATCTCCTGAAAACATTTTACCATACTCGATATTACTGATTAATCCATTAATATAATAATCACTGACAGCATTCATAACAGGATAATTATAAGCTTCATAAGCTTTCATAATTGAAGCATCAATACCTCTAGAATCATAACCACCTTTAGTTTTACTGTTAGGTGATATAATATCTTTACTTGTTAAGAAACTAACTTTTTCAGCAATACCATCTTTTAAAACATTATGAATATAATCTTTAATCTCAGTTTCATATGAATTAATAGAATCTAATGCTGGTGTACCATCATCTTGATAAATTCTATCAGCAATTTCAGGTAAAACATCTTTTATATTTTCAAAACTTAATCCTTCAAATATTTGAGATTTAAAAGCATTACCAATTACTTTACCATCTTTATGAGTTTCACCACGTTTATTAGCGTGATAATGTACATATTTCTTAGCATTAGGGTCATTTATATCCTTAGTAGCTCTAATCATTCTATTATACTCACTACTAAAATAATCATAAAAAACTTGTATTACTTT